>JAYWHF010000405.1:0-3073 GCA_043777855.1 Gammaproteobacteria bacterium
TTTTGGCAGTTTGCTCATGGCCCAATCGTCTTGCACCAATTCCTGCATAGGTGCAGAAATGAGTGTAGTTTTATCGGTGATGATGTTGTTTGCGATACAAGCATGTTCCAGTAAATCGTGATCAATCTCATTGGCAAGAACCAACGATTGACCAAGCCCTGCATCACTCAATCCTTGATGCGCTGCATGATCAAGCACGCCACCACCAAAGGCAGCACCAGCTGTATGCATTGCACCTGAATCCAGGTTGTTCGACAAACGATCAAGCCGCTCTGCACGTTTGGAATCACTTGCCAGAGGCAGAATGTGAATACGCCCGTTTTCAAGAACAATTCGCACAGCTTGCATGCCCTCAAACGGCTTGAGCGCTTCTGCACTGTTCAAGTCGATAATCGGGTATTCCTTACCGCCCTTCTCTTTTTTTGATACGGTGTATTTTCCATCTGTGACAGCAGTCAATGTAATCCTACGCTGTTCAGCAGATACCTCACGAGCATATAGTTGCCCCGGTGAAAACCCTGCCCCCTCAAGATCAGCCATATCTAGGTAAATTCTCGGTTGATCTTTTGCAAGGCCAATACAACGGATGGCATAGCGTTTAAATGTTTCCATGATTTCCTTTCAATTCAGCAAACTGCTGGTTATATAAAAAAGGAAAAGCCCTACGGCTTGCGACTAAACTCAAAAAGTTCAGTCGCAAGCCCCGCGTGAGCGAAGCTTGGGATGGTTCAAACCATCATTTCATAAAGTGCTATCGTCAAATGCGATCTCCTAATCCCGCAGGAATTTCATCCTGCATTGAAAATTCTGCAGCTAAGTCATAGATTGATTGCAAGTGAGCGCGCCAGTCATGCGTGCCTTCAGGACAATCTTTTTGTTTCCAATCTTGGTACGCTCCAATAAGATCCGCTATGGCACATCGAACTGCTGTGCTTGCTGGAATTGACTTTATTGCGGTGATCTCCTTTACACCCAAAACCAAGTCATCCGGCACATCAATATACGGACCCTGTTTGCTCAAAACATAACACCGCATCGCCGCGACAAGCATGGTTGGGCCATAAACTCGCCCTTCACCAGAGTCAACAGCGTAAAATGTTGCCCAGTATTCACGGTCTTCACCCTCATTCATTTCAACATCGTAAGCAACACTTAATCCAAGTCGCTCAAGCATTGGCCCACCATGAATCCAATTAAATGATGGATAAAAAGTCTCATCTGGATCGCTATAGAAAGCTGTCGGACTTTTGTCAACAAATGCATCTTTAAGAACAACAAAATATGAATGCCTGTCAGACGTTAGCCAAGCTTCGACCTCAATACCTTTACACTTTGAGACAGCCCAATCTAGAGCAGCACCAGTTAATTCAGTAGATTTAATTTTCATCGGTTTCCTTTCGGCATTTGCCGTTGTTTAAAACCGTTCAAGGGTACTTGCGTATGAACTCATGAAACTCATACGCAAGCCCCGCATAAGCGGGACTTGACTTAAATTTAGCTAAATAATTCAGCCTGTGGAAAAACAGTTGCTGGAGCAACCGCCGCGCCATTCAATAAAGCATCAAAATCAATTTTCTCCAAAAGGAAATAATCTTTTTTGACCAAAGTCTCATAGTCTGTTGCGACGAACGTCAAACCCTCTTTGCCTTTGAATGCATAGTCAGCAATTTCATCTAATCGAGATTTGAACTTCGAATGAATAGTAAAGCTTCCCGTGTACTGATTGGCGGTTTCGATTGTTTCGCGAAGTTCTGCGATTAACCGAATGACATTGTTCGGAGACAAATCCAAGGTCGATAGATAGCGCACCACCTCAGCGACCACTTCCCATTCAGCTCCAGAAAACACAATGCCATCTAACTTAAAGAATATGCAATCTCTATTACCTTTATCCCCCAGCCTTCCCAAGTGCGTGATCGTCAGCTTTTTTAAGGTTGGTTCAAACAAAATTGGTTCTGCTTCACGAGAAATTACGACATCACGAATCAGAATCCAAATCCCATGACCGCCAATTTCTTTAAAAATTGATGTCACAACCTCAAAATCGTCGGTTAGCAATCCGTCAACATAACCGGCTTCATCAATTTGTAGTTTCGAATCAGCCGTCAAAAGAATGTTTCGAATTCCCTCCATGTGATTTAACCGCAAAGTTCGATACCCTTCTGCCGCAAATGCGAACTTTATATGCAAAGCCGAAGCAAGTCTGGGCTTCCTCATTGCAGCCATCCACTGCTGAATGTAGGACTCTGTTTTGAGAGTCCTTCCAGCACCGCTTAAACAGCCTCCTTCACACGATGCAGCACCATGGATGATGTTCTGAATTGCTCCAGATAAATCACCAAAATACACATAGCACCACTCTGGACGATGAGGAAAGCAGTTCGAGCTATAGGTTTGCTCCTGCAGCAGAAACCACAATTTACCTTTGGTATCTTTAAGAATGATGACTCGTTTACCGACTGAATGTGTCGTTGACATAATTACCTTTCAAAATGCGCAAAATTGCGCTGTTATAAAGGCTTAAGCCGAGAGGCTTTCTTTTGAGCATTCCCAAAAGAAAACCACCCGAAGGTGGTTTTGAATCAAAATTCTTTTTCAAGCATTTCCATCAAGACAACAACATCTCCGCCATCGGCAATCCATTTTTGGATTCTTTCCTGGCTGAGATGAAGTCTCGTATTTTCAGTGAAGCAATTATCCGAAGCCAAAATTTCCATCAAATCCGAACCTTGATCCGACTGATCAATTTCACCATTAATGACTTCGAATTTTTCACCTCTGAAAATGATCACGGATTCATCAGCCGTCATGACCAACTCGTCTACTTCGATGGTCACAGATCCTTCATAATTTTCATTGAGTGAAAAGGTTAATCGAACCTTGTCTAAATCATGATTTTCTACCATTAATTCAATAATGTCAGCTAACGACATTTGAATTATGAAATCTCCCGCCGCTAAGGCAAGCCTGTAGCTGGGATTTCTCGACTCAGCGACCGGAGCGAAGGGGTATTGCTACCAACCAACGGCTTACCCACATCTCCACGAGCGTTGGCGACTTTGACATCACCGGT
>JAYWHF010000406.1:0-8492 GCA_043777855.1 Gammaproteobacteria bacterium
CAACGCTGCAAGCACCTCTGCATCATTAATCTTCAAGCCTAATGTCAAATTATCTCGTACAGTAGAGGAAAAAATTCGAGGCTGTTGTTCTACTAAAATTAATCTGCCACGTAGTCGCTCTCCATCAATTTCTTGACCGTTTACTCGCAGAACACCGCTATCTGGCTTCACAAGCCCGAGTAAAAGATCTGCCAACGTAGATTTACCTGTTCCCGATGGCCCTATTAGAGAATAACAATAGCCCCTTATCAGTCTTAAATTTAGATCGCAAAGTACATTTTTTTCTTTATCGTATGCATAATTCACATTTGAAAGTTCGACGTATTCGATAGCTAGTGTTTCACAAGAACTAAAAGTAGCGCTTGTGCGCACAGCATCTTTATGAAAGTCGATCAAACTTCCGAGATCAGTAACCGCACGACCGTCCATTAATAGTGCGCCGCCAGCATTTATCAACGCACCTAGGGATAGGAATAGTCGAATCAGGATGGTAGTTACTGCAAATATCGCAGTAGCTTCTAGTGCAAATGCACTCGCATTGACTGGAGCGAGTGCAACTATACCAATAGTTAAAGCTACTATCGCTGGTACAAAGCGAATTCCATTTTTGAATACGTCCACTAAAAATAGCAGCCGCGTATATTCATGAATTTGTTTTGAATGACTCTCTTGAACATACTTTTCCGCACTCATTGAACGAATTGATCTAAGACTATTCAGTGCCTCTACGAAGCTGGTACCAGCCTCGCGAGAAAGGTTCACGACTCGGCTATTCAGTCGCAATAAAACTTGTGCACAAAATGCTACTCCGATACCAGTAAATACTATGAAAACTAGAGTGGTTTGAAACGCGGCTGACGAGAATCTAAATAGCAATAAAAGTCCTGCGCATACAGAAACTAGGGCCGCGAGAAACTGCAAACTTGAATTGACGAGTGTGCCAGCGCGAAAAGTATCATCCCCTGCAAGCGAAATATAAAAGCCAACTGTACGCTTATAGATCTGCGCCATCGGCTCGTCGAATACCACCTGACTGAAAACGCTCTTGCTAAGTTCACGATGCACCTGCTTAGAAGCTAAGGTAGTTATGCATAAATGTGCATAACCAACAATGCTGCGCAAAGATAGCAAAACAAGAAATAGCCAAACCCAGGTCATCAGCGATGGCGACAAACCAAGAAAAGTGATAACGGCGATCCAAATTGTGACAATACCTGCATCGCTATTTAGATTAGTTCCCATAGATAGCGGAATCATTAGACTCAGGGTGGCATACTCTAAAAATAGTAATAACATCGTTACTATCAAAGCCAGCCTGATCATTGGAAAATGACGGGCCATTCGCAAAAATATTTTTAATTGACCAGCAGTAATGCGAAATAAATTCATACATTCACTATTTTAGATAGTTATAAATTTGCAAAATTTGATTTAGGTCCATCTTTTCTGAAGCATCGTGATTCACCTTAAGATTACATGAAATATAAATTGTTGCGGTTAGAATTTCATTGTTTATATCAAGTAATCGTTAGATAAGCATAAGTAATATCTTACGAATCCTTTAACATTTGCGATATGCGACTTGCAAATGCAGGGGAATCACGCAAAGCCGCTAGCTTAGATTGTGCTGAAATAATGTCAGATCGTGGGTCTTGGCATTCCCGCCACAGACCTATGAAGTGCTGACGCAATTCCAAATCCTCTGGCGAACCATATAAATTGTGCATGTAATAAAACTCGAGTGCTTGTCTGCGCATATATTCGCGATCAATCGACATGGTATCGGCAGCACTAATCAGCTCAGCATATTCGCCCAGGTTTTTGGCAGTTCGGCAGAAGTCAAAGGCTGTATGAGGATGCCGTGCACAGGCGATAGTTGGTACACCCAGATATGCCAGTTCATGGGCTACTGTTCCATAAGCAGTCACGCCACATGCAATGCCCGCTTTAGCCAGTTGTGTATTAGTCAACGTTGATAACAGTATTCGCGCCGATGAATATATTTTTAAAAAATCTTCAAGTGCACTAACACTTAGCGCAATCTGGTTGGGGTGTGGCTTAAGGAAATACTTGATACCGGCCTTGTCGAGGATATCAATAGTAAATACAGCCCACTGCCAGAAATCACTAAACAATAAATCTGGATAACCATGGGGACTATCGTAGAAATCATGCAAAAAAATAACGACTGCGCCATCCAATCCCTTAGGTATGCTCGCTTCACCACCAGCATAGGCTGAAGTTTTCATATAACTCGTGGCCGGATCAACACCACCAGAAAGTCGAATACACAACTGCGTCTCTGCTTCGGTGCGGCGTCTGTCATGTTGACTGAGCGATGCAAAAATTTCAGCGTATCGCTCGCAATTAACAGTGTGGTAGCTATCTGCTATTGATAGTCGCTTCCCAAATAAATTAAGGCTGCCAAAAGAATAGACCCGAACGCCTTCTTGCAGCGCTACACGTACCGGTACACCATGCTCTATATAAGTCGAGTATGAAGTTAGATATAGCTTAGGCTTGTACGAACTGAAATAGCGTCTAGCACGCCTGACTGATCGATGAGCTTGACGTATTAGTTGTAGTACGAATGGATCGTCGACATCGAACTTGGGAGAGGGACGAAAACGCAAATAGCTGTCGATGACAAGATCACCAACTTGCACACCGTCAATAGTAAGTTGCAGATCATCTTCTTGCTGGCGAACATGCTGCCATATTTTTCGGCTGCGCCAAGCGTCAATAGAGTCATTTATCGGATGTGCCCAGGATTCGCAACGAAGGCCTACGCGCACTATGACTGGGTGCAGTGAGCGTACCCACTGAGATGTCATTAGCCAATTAATCAGCATAGAACGGCGTATCCAAGCAGTCCAACCCATGCCTATTGCGCCGCTGGTAGCGCGAATCACAACAGCATCAGAAGAATAACCCGATTGCCGCCTGATCTCGGCTGCCATGAGTCCTAGCAGGCCATAATAAAATGGAGCCTCAACAACTTGCACCGCAATTGTTCCACTTACGGATGGGTAATTTTTGTCATCAACTCTAGCAAGCAGTACGCTGCGAAACGGCTTGACCATGCGATCTACAGGATATAGAGACATCAATCGGTGAAACGTAGTGACCGCAAATGCTAGAAAATTTTTCATCCAGATTTTAAAAATGAGTGTACGGCGTGATGAGTATGATTTTGCAACCAGATATTGGGGAGCATAGACACAGTCCAGGAATGAAAATTCTTAGTCAAGCTTAGTTAAATACCCAGAGATGTAAATAAATAATCATGCTCAGACAAGTTTTTCAAAAGCCTATATCCCTTGCCATTTAAGTATGCCTGCATTGTCGGTAATGAGCGGCACTCCACGAGAATATATTTAAAACGAAAAGTACTGTGGTCGACTCCCTTAAGTACTTCTATTTCAGCGCCCTCAACATCTAACGATAGGAAGTCAATTACCCTAGGTGCATTAGCCTCCAGCATTAGTGCATTTAATGGCCGAGCCACGGCACCGAAATCGAAAATATCCTCATGCGCAGCTAGAAATTGCCGTCCAACAGCGGCGTGTGCCATTGGATCAACAATATCTGTCTCCAAGCCCTGTGGGACTGACATTAGATTTGAGTAAGTGATTCGTACAAACTCAGGCCTGTAGTCAAAAGATACGCAAGCGGCGCAAACAATGCGGTTATCCGGCGATCGGTTTTCTCGACATTTTAAATAATTATGGGGCGATGGCTCAACTAACAAGCCGCGCCAGCCGCGATGTTTCTCAAAATAATGGGTGTTCGACTGCGTGATTCCATCATTAGCACCTAATTCTACGTAGTACCCCCCCTCGTAGTTAACATAGGGCTCTAGTTGACGGTCGAGCGCATTTAAACCGCGATATTTACTCTGCAAGAGTCGCTTAATGAGATGCTTCATGTTATTGCTTTATTGTCGATTGGCAAACCATCAAATAGTCTTTGGACATTCACAGAGATTTAACCGATTTCAAATTTAAACCCCTGATAGAACTAATCAGGAGTCAACGCCAAACAAATCACGTGTGTATGTTTTTTCTAAAACGTCGGCCAGTTCTTTAGTGACGCGATTAGCGACAATTACGTCCGATTTTTGTTTAAACACAGATAAGTCATTCACTACGGCGCTGTTAAAGAAAGTTTTTGTACTTAGAGTGGGCTCAAAAACTATTACTTCAATCCCCTTTGCCTTTAAGCGTTTCATAACGCCTTGTATGCTGCTAGATCTGAAATTATCTGAGCCAGCCTTCATAACTAAGCGGTAAATACCTACGATTTCAGGCTGATATTTCAAAATATCGTTGGCTATAAAGTCTTTTCGAGTGCTATTAGCTTGAACAATTGCGTTCACCAAATTCTGCGGCACATCCTTATAGTTTGCTAAAAGTTGTTTTGTATCTTTAGGCAAGCAATATCCGCCATATCCAAAAGAAGGATTGTTGTAATGTTTACCAATCCTGGGGTCCGTGCACACGCCTTCGATGACCTGCCGGGTATCAAGGCCGTGCACTGCCGCATATGTGTCTAACTCGTTGAAATACGCTACACGCATGGCCAAATAGGTGTTGGCAAAAAGCTTGATCGCTTCCGCCTCTGTGCTGCCAGTAAGCAGTACATCCACATCAGTTTTTATGGCGCATTGCTGCAGTAAATTTGCGAAAATTTCCGCTCTAGGCGATATTTCACCCACTACGATGCGAGAGGGATATAAATTATCATGCAGCGCCTTACCCTCCCTCAAAAATTCAGGTGAGAACACAATATTGTTGACCCCCAGCTTTAACCTTAGCTTAGCTGTGTACCCCACTGGCACTGTAGATTTTATGACGATCAGAGCTTCTGTATTGATGGACAAAACTTCTTTAACTACTTTCTCTACCGTTGTAGTGTCAAAGTAGTTGCTTTCGGCATCATAGTCAGTAGGGGTGGCAATAATGACGAAGTCTGCGCCTGAATAGGCCACATGCTTATCTAGCGTTGCCACTAAGTTAAGATCTCTGTGAGCTAAAAAAACGTCTATGTCGGCGTCCTGAACCGTGCTTCGCTTTTGATTGATTTTATTTACTTTATCGGAGTCAATATCTAACGCTACGACCTCGTGATGTTGCGCAAGTAATACGGCATTGGAAAGACCGACATACCCTGTTCCTACGACTGCGATTTTCATTTTTATTTGTGCAACAAGGGCGTTTGTATTTTAAGTTTTGTACGCAACAAATCCATTGAAACTGGTGTGTTAGCTGCGACGTCACAAGTCAAGGTGTTGCCTATTACAAAATCAATGTGCTTAGGTGCCACTCCATTACCGGGCCGAACACTGCGCACGTCACACGGTTTAACTTGATCGCCCGCTTGTAAATTATTGACAAAATACAAAGATCTCCGAAATTGAATATTCCCCTGCTCACTCGACTTGCGCCCATAATCTACCCTTCCGAGCGCTGACCATGCAGTTTTACTGTCTTTACACAGCGCGGCTAATTCGCTCGGCAATAACGAGAAACTATCGTCCGGACCACCTCCATTGCGGTCTAGAGTGAAGTGCTTTTCTATGATGGATGCGCCCATTGCAACGCTTGTGATCGCAGTCGTGTTATCAAGGGTGTGATCCGATAAACCGGTGACCAAGCCAAACCGCTGAATCATATCGGGTATTGTTGCAAGGTTGTAGTCTGCGGCGGGAGCGGGATAACCGCTAACGCAATGCAAAATAGCTAATTCTTTACAGCCACCTTCTCGCGCCGCATCAATCGCCTCTTCTATCTCGAGCGCATCCGCCATCCCGGTAGAGACAATCATAGGCTTGCCGGTTCCAGCTGCATACTTGATCAAGGGCAAATCTATGGCCTCGAAGGAGGCTATCTTATAGGCTGGCACATTCAAATCTTCTAGTAAATCGACAGCTGTAGCATCAAAAGGAGAGCTGAATATTGTGATGCCCAATTTACGAGCATGTGCAAATAATGGTGCATGCCACTCCCATGGCATATGCGCCTCCTGATAAAGCTCATACAGTGTTCGACCATCCCAGAGTCCACCGTGAATACGGAAATCCTCTGTATCGCAGTTCAAAGTGATAGTATCGGGACGATAAGTTTGTAATTTAACTGCGTCCGCACCAGCATAATTAGCAGATTCAATAATCCTCAATGCAGCTTCAATACTACCATTGTGATTGGCTGACATTTCAGCAATCACATAAGGTGGATATTCAACGCCGATTCTACGATTTGCAATAGTTATTTGCGAATTCACTTTAAACCCTTAAGTGAGTTAATAGTTTTTGATACATGGCATGGCGATGCTCTAACCAGATATCGGCGGATATAGATAATCTATAAATATCTACTGGACTATTGTTTGCTATATATTGATTTTTCAAAGTAGTCTCGATGCTAAAACCAAATTTTCTGTGAAGCTTCACAACTGATGAATTGATAGCCAATACCTCACAATAGAGCTTGCTTAGTTCCAAAGCAGTGAAAGCATGTTCTAACATAAGAAATTCCATCCTACTTCCAGTTCCTTTGGGCGCAGATGGGGAGGCATAAAAAGCCCAAGTCGCATTTCTATTATGAATATCTATAGTAGTAAACGCGGCAATACCTAACGGAGTCCCAAATCTTTCATACATGAAGTATCGTTGATCCAGACGAATCGCAGTGCTTCTCCACCAAGCCAAGTGCTCTTCAATACTAATTTCATGTCTCGTGTACATATTCACTCTAACTGTTGGTTCATTACGCCAAGCGAGCATTAGTTCAATTTCATTATCTGCAATATTGCGCAGCAATCCAAATTGATCAATTTTCATTTTGAATCTCTAATTGATCACTTTAGCTATAGCCGCTAATACTCGTGTAACGCCCAAACCATCTACTATCACACTACAACGGTGAGTCATCGCGCTTAATCGCTCTGGTAGTTGAATAACCTCTAATAAACTATTATGCATTTTTTGACTTAATAAATCGCTTAGCTTGAAACAGCTAACCGCTCCAGAATCCTCTAAGTGACGAGCTACGGCAGTTTGATTGTCTGCGAGAATTACCACTAAAGCAGGTAAGCCGAGGCAACAGCGCTCCCAGGATGTGCTACCTGCCGCACCGATATTCAAATCGCTGTTGGCCATGAGTTGCGCCATGTCGCTAACATTCACCACTACATCAGTTTGCCAAGGCATTGCTATAGCCAATTGTTGAACGCTGGAAATCCAAGGAGCATTCAATCCCATGACTACAGTTATACGGCAGTTCTTCGGTAAGTTGCAATTTTTTAGACTCAGCAGCACCTGGCTCGTTGCGTTAAGTTTATCTACACCACCCATTGTCACAAGCAGTTCGCGAAAAACAGGACGTGACTGACGCCGCGCAAGACTATACCCTCTCATGGCCAAAAATTCTGGGCGTAGTAAAGCGTAATTTGGACCGGCCAGCACTTGACAACAGTCAGGCACTATCTCCGCATAATCCTCGATTTGACGACCAAGATTTTGATCCAGCAAAAGGTCGCAGTTGTGAAATCTATCCGCAAGATCATCTATTACCAACAGCTTTTCGTAATATGGCGCAACAGCGTCTTCCCAACGCTGATCGATCGCATAGTGATCGACAATCAACAAGTCTGGTCGCCATTCGGCCAATATTCCAGCTGTCTGTTTTGCGTCGATACTCCAATCGCAACCAAGCCAAGTCTCATGAATTGGTATTTTTTCCATTGAAGCATTTGTTTCAAAAAACGTGTCCCCTGTTAGTAATGCAGTCACAAGGTGACCGTGCTGACGCACTAGCTCCAGCATATGACCAAAGTGTTTACGACTGATGAAGTGACATTGCGCACCTGCATTTCTTAAACTGTCAGCTAAGGTCAAGCACCGCATTACATGACCACTGCCGATTTCTAACGATGCATCTACGCGGAAAGCAACTTTCATTTGAGGGGCCTAATATGTGCTAACGCTTAGAGCCTTGAACATCCACTCGGCACGCGTCCAATCCTCTTGTGTGTCGATATCCTGCACCCGGTGACGTGGCAATATGACAGGTAGTGACCCTTGAGAAAATATTATTTTTTCATGTAACCAAGCATCTACACGACCCCAATAAAATTGACCTGCGTCGTGATAGGCCAATTCCAAATCTTGGGACCGTATATTGAAATAATTAAGGTTAAACATTTCAACTTGCCCTTGGTCCGTTATACGAACAGCACGCTGTATCGGAAATGGATAGCTCGTAACTGAAAAAGCGTAGTTGCATTCCGTACTACTCAATATCTCTAGCCCACTGCAAATGTCTTGCGGCGTCACAAACGGTGCAGTAGCATAAATGCAGCAAACTTGGATTGGCACCAACTTATGCTCTTTGAACCATTCAACTGCATGCCGGATTACAGCTGTAGTACTCGTGTGATCGTCAGATAGTTCAGCAGGACGCATAAAAGGCACTTTCGCGCCATACTCTAGA
>JAYWHF010000407.1:0-3066 GCA_043777855.1 Gammaproteobacteria bacterium
GTTTTAGTCTTCAAGCTGTTGATCAATTCTTGCATGACTGCCCGACCCATGAACAATGGATACCGTTTGGGGTCTAGACAATCGTCCGGGATGCTACAATTAAGCGCGATGTAGTAGGGCGCTACCGTGGATCTGCGATGGGGCTGTTATGGGCGTTCTTCAATCCGATACTGATGCTGGCGGTTTATACCTTTGTCTTCAGCGTTGTCTTCAAAGCGCGTTGGGCCGGCGGCTCTGGTTCAAAAACTGAGTTTGCGCTTGTGCTGTTCGCTGGCTTGCTGGTGTTTAACCTTTTTGCCGAATGCCTTAACCGCGCACCGGGTCTGATTTTGGGCAATGTCAACTATGTTAAAAAAGTCATATTTCCACTTGAGATCCTGCCACTCGTTGCGTTTGGATCAGCTGCTTTTCATTTTCTAATTAGTCTGACGGTTTGGTTAGTGTTTTATTTAATTTTTTTCGGCATACCAAGTCCGAGTATTCTGCAGTTGCCACTGGTGATGCTTCCGCTTGTTCTTTTGACTTTAGGGCTGTCATGGCTGCTCGCGTCGCTCGGCGTTTACCTGCGAGATGTTGCACAAATCGTTGGAGTTGTGACGACGGTTCTAATGTTCTTGTCGCCGATTTTTTACCCAATCATTGCATTGCCAGAAGAATACCGGCCTTTCATGCAGATCAGTCCGCTGACCTTTGTGGTCGAACAAGCTCGTGACACGATGATTTGGGGTAAAAACATTGACTGGGAGATATGGTGGATATTCACAGGGATTTCAACGCTAGTGGCATGGGTTGGTTTTGCTTGTTTCCAGAAAACGCGCAAAGGGTTTGCTGATGTCCTCTGAAATATCAATATCAGTCACGGGAGTATCTAAGCGCTATGAAATGTACTCGCAACCGCATGATCGTCTGTTGCAATTCCTCTCGCGTGGCAGGCACCAGTATTTCAAGGAATTCTGGGCACTTCGCGACATATCGTTTTCTATACAAAAAGGTGAAATAGTCGGTATTCTCGGGCGTAATGGTAGTGGCAAAAGTACGCTGCTCCAGATCATTGCAGGTACCTTGGCACCAACCAGTGGCGAAGTGCACACCAGTGGTGTTATAGCAGCGCTTCTTGAGCTTGGTTCCGGCTTTAATCCAGAATTTACAGGAAGAGAAAATATCTTTCTCAACGGTTCAATTCTGGGTTTTACTCGCAACGAAATGCAATGTCGTTTTGCTGAAATTGCAGCTTTCGCCGATATTGGGGATCATCTAGATCAACCGATAAAAACCTATTCAAGCGGCATGGCGGTGCGCCTGGCCTTTGCCGTTCAGGCTTGTGTAGACCCGCAAGTGCTGATCGTTGATGAGGCCCTGTCTGTGGGCGACGAAAAGTTTCAACGCAAGTGTTTCGACTACATAGAGCGTTTGCGTGAGGGCGGCTGTTCTATTTTGTTGGTGACACACTCCACAGCGACGGTCGAGAAGTTCTGTCAACGTGGGATTCTGCTTCACAAAGGCGAGGTACATGGGATTGGCCCTGCTAAAAAAATAGTAGACCAATACCACGCACTGCTTTACTCAGATGGAAAAGCATATTTGCGTTATGTGGGTGCGAATAAGACCGTTACAGAACTTTCAGCGACAACTGATGCAGAAAATTCGCACGCTACAACGCCTGATTTGGTTGATGGTGAGAAAGAATCCCATTCGGCCGGCATGCGCGCCGTGATCGCCACTTGGGAGGTTTTGGACGGCCATGGAAATGCCACAGAGCAGTTCAAAACAGGAGAGACTTTTAAGGTTAGTTTTCTGGTGAATGTTATGCGTCATGTTGGAGAAATCCAGGCTGGCATATTAATTCGTACAGTCGAGGGCGTTAGTGCATTTGGTACCAGTACGCTGTATCACCAAAAAAACTTCACAAACGCCCAGCCCGGTAGCCGACTTAGATTCGATTTTGAATTGCAAGCTGACTTATGCGCTGGGAGTTACTTTGTAACCTTGGCAATTGCAGAGGCAATATCGCACGGCGACATGTTGTATCTAGACCGTAAAACAGACGTCATAGTATTAAAGTTGCATCAGCCTCGTATTTTGGCAAGTGGAATAGCAATGCTTAATGCACAGGTTACTGTCAGTGAAGTTGGAGGAGGTGCGTGAAATCAATATTGATCGTTACCGAAAATTTCACCATCGGAGGCCTTGAAACGCACATCCAAGGTGAAATTACCAGTTTGTCCGATAACGGTGTACATGTGCATTTGGCCACAGGCAAGAGCTTTCAAAATGCTTTATTGCCAGCTGGTTTGTCGTCAGTTTCGCATGGACTGCCTTTGGGCCCTGATTGCACGCCAGAAGAGCTGCTGCTAGCAATAAATCAGCTTAGAAAAATTATTCGCGAGCACTCAATAGAAGGTGTACACATTCATCCGTTCACCTCAATTATTCCAGCCGTCGCAGCTGCTGAGTTAGAGCGGATTCCTTATGCAATCACTATCCATGGGCCAGCTTCGCTAGCTAGTTATGGGCCTTTTTACGACCTTCTGACTAAAGATGTCATATTGCCCGGTGCTGGTTTAATTGTTGCGGTCTCGCCCGAGACTCAAACATTGTTGTCCATAAACGCAACAAACGAGTCGGTTGTTTGCATTCCTAATTCAGTTTTATTCCCACAAGTTATGGTCACCGTGCTGGATGGTGAAGCCACTGATCACCGCTGGCTAGTCGTTTCAAGACTGGACCAATTAAAGATACAAGGCGTCATTGACTTTTGCGGCAAGGCCAAACGTTGCGAAATCCCTGGCGTATCGATTGTGGGTGACGGGCCCGCCAAGCAGGAATTGCTCGAATCGCTCGAAGCGTTTGGACTCGCAGACTATGCAACCGTCGACGGTGTGACCGCCGATGTTCCTTTACTCATGCAAAAATTCGCCGGTATCGCTGGAATGGGCAGAGTTGTACTTGAAGGTATTGCATGTTGCAAACCAGTTGTATTGGTTGGCTACGATGGCGTGAAAGGTGTTGTAGATGTGGCGCTTTTGGAGCGCGCAGGCAAAGCCAACTTTTCAGGCAGGGGCCTAC
>JAYWHF010000408.1:0-3066 GCA_043777855.1 Gammaproteobacteria bacterium
CTTGCGCCTCTACTCTCGATAAAGATTTGCGTGGAGGCAAAACTGGCAATGCCGATGCGGCCAAAGCTGTTGGTGGTTTGATTGCTCAGCGTGCTAAAGTTGCGGGTATAACACGAGTTGCCTTTGATCGTAGTGGCTTTAAATACCACGGACGTATTAAGGCCTTGGCTGATGCTGCCCGTGAAGGTGGTTTGGAATTCTAAAGGTTAAGATATGGCATACGCTAAGAAAGAAGAAGACAACAACGAAGGCTTTCAAGAGAAATTGGTTCAGGTCAATCGTGTTGCTAAAACTGTTAAAGGTGGTCGTATCTTCCAATTTACTGCTTTGACAGTGGTTGGTGACGGCGCTGGGAAAGTTGGGTTTGGTCGCGGTAAGGCGCGCGAGGTTCCAATCGCAATTCAAAAAGCGATGGAAGCTGCTAGGCGCAATATGATTACCGTGGAACTTAATGGCGACACTCTGCAATACCCGATAAAGGGAATACACGGTGCGTCTAAAGTTTACATGCAGCCAGCCTCACAAGGTACTGGTGTGATCGCGGGTGGCGCAATGCGTGCTGTGCTCGAAATCGCTGGCGTTCAAAATGTTTTAGCTAAGATCTATGGGTCTACTAACCCTGTTAACGTTGTTCGTGCGACATTTAATGCACTCAAGGCTATGACCTCCCCGCAGGCTGTTGCAGCTAAGCGTGGCAAGAGCGTTGAAGATATTTTGAACTAACCGAGTTTTTTGATTTACGGCGGTGAATAAACCATGTCTAAAAAAATGATTAAAGTGACTCAGGTAAAGAGCAGTGCTCATCGCTTGGAGAATCATAAAGCATGCGTTGCGGGCTTGGGCTTGCGTCGCATCAACCATACCGTCGAAGTAGAGGATACCCCTTCAGTTCGCGGCATGATTAATAAGGTTAATTACCTCGTCAAGGTAGTCGGAGAATAAGATGCGTTTGAATACTCTTAGCCCTGCGCCGGGCAGAATTCGCAACAAGAAACGCGTTGGTCGGGGCATTGGTAGTGGCCTTGGTAAGACCTGTGGTCGGGGCCATAAAGGGCTGAAGTCGCGTTCAGGCGGCTCAGTTAAGCCTGGCTTCGAGGGCGGCCAAATGCCCTTGCAAATTCGGTTGCCAAAGTATGGTTTTACATCTCGTATCGGTCGCGTAAGTGCTCAAATTCGTCTTTCGGAGTTGAATCTTGTCGATGGCTCTTTAGTGGATTTGGAAACTCTTAAGCAAGCGGATCTTGTCGGCTCGATTATCAAGCGTGCAAAGATCTTCCTTTCTGGCGAGTTAACTAAGGCTGTGACTGTAAAAGGTTTGGCTGTAACCAAAGGTGCTAAGGCGGCTATCGAAGCTGCTGGCGGTACTGTAGAAGAGTAAGATCCTCATGGCGATCACTAATAATATGCCCTTAGCAAATCAAAAAGGTCTAGGTGAGCTTTGGGCTCGCCTTCGCTTTCTGTTTTTGGCTATATTGGTGTACCGGATGGGGACGCATATCCCAATCCCAGGGTTGGACCCCGAGCGTATTGCAAACCTCTTTAATCAGAATCAAGGCACAATTCTCGGGATGTTTAATATGTTCTCGGGAGGAGCTTTGGCTCGTATGAGTATTTTGGCGTTGGGCATTATGCCCTATATATCTGCGTCGATCATTATGCAGCTACTCAGTTCGGTCGCGCCATCTCTTGAGCAATTAAAGAAAGAAGGGGATGCGGGCAGGAGAAAGATCAATCAATACACCCGTTATTTTACCGTTGTGTTGGCCACAGTTCAGGCGTTTGCGATGACCGCGAGCTTTCAGTCTTACGCCTATGGCGGAGAGACTGGGTTCGCTTTCTATTTCACGTCGGTAGTCTCGCTTGTTACGGGCGCTGTTTTCATGATGTGGTTGGGCGAGCAGGTTACTGAGCGTGGCATAGGCAATGGCATCTCGATGCTCATCTTTGCTGGAATCGTCGCCGGCATGCCGAGTGCTGTTGGTCAGGCGCTTGAGAGCGCTCGTCAAGGTGACTTGAATCCAATTTCTTTGCTGTTTGTCGCGGCCCTAGCGCTCTTGGTTGTTTGGCTGGTTATTCGAATTGAGCGTGGCCAAAGGAGAATTACAGTCAATTATGCGAAGAGGCAGCCCGGTAGGCAGGGCTATGGGTCGCAGTCCAGTCACCTCCCTTTAAAAATTAATATGGCGGGCGTTATTCCGGCCATATTCGCGAGCAGTATTCTGTTGTTCCCGGCTTCCATCGCACAATGGTTTGGTCAGGGTGGTGAGGGTCCGGTTAAGGAGTTCTTGCAAGATTTTGCTCTGGCGATTGGCCCAGGCCAGCCTTTAAATATTTTGCTATTCGCAGGGTTGATTACATTCTTTTGTTTTTTTTACACTGCGTTAATGTTTAACCCCAAAGAAGTGGCTGATAATTTGAAGAAGTCCGGGGCTTACATTCCAGGTATTCGTCCTGGTGAGCACTCAGCAAAGTATATAGACAGTGTTTTGACGCGCCTTACAGTCGTCGGTGCGATCTATATGTCTCTGGTTTGTTTGTTGCCTCAGGCGTTAATTGTTGTCACTAATGTGCCTTTTTATCTCGGCGGTACATCGCTACTCATTGTCGTAGTGGTTGTGATGGATTTTATGTCTCAAGTGCAAGCTCACCTGATGTCACATCAGTATGAATCATTGATGAAGAAATCAAACTTAAAAGGTTACGGCAGCGGCAACGCGCGTTAATCGAGGATTAGAGGTTCAGTAATGAAAGTCCGTGCTTCTGTTAAAAAGATTTGTCGCAATTGTAAAATGGTTCGGCGGAATGGTGTTCTTCGTGTTATCTGCAACGTTGAGCCGCGCCACAAGCAGCGTCAAGGCTAATACCGTAATTGTTGTTGTGCGTGGGCATGAGAGGGCAGGTAGCTTTTATAACTACCTGCCCTTATGTTTACTGTGAAATAGTAAGTATTGCCTTTTGGGGGCGCTGACTGTCGTTTGGCGAGAAGTCGCTAAGCTATTGCTTTGTGGTGTTTTTGTAGTTATCCTGCGCGCCTTTCGTGGTCTAGGGTGGCTTCTGACACTGTCA
>JAYWHF010000409.1:0-3061 GCA_043777855.1 Gammaproteobacteria bacterium
GCAGTTCTTTGGCGCGCGCCTTGTTGATGATAAGGGCAATCAATTGAAAGTGCCCCACATGGGATGGAATCAGGTAAATCACAACAATCATTTATTGTGGAGCGGAATAGAACAGGATAGTCGGTTCTACTTTGTCCACAGTTTTTACGTGTTGGTCGATGATCAACCCCTAGTTGCCGGTACTTGTGATTACGGCGTGCCATTTCATGCGGCAATCGCGCAAGACAACCTCTTTGCAGTGCAATTCCATCCCGAGAAGAGCCATACCGCGGGGTTGCAGTTGTTAAAGAATTTTATGCGGTGGGACGGAAGGGCCTAGCGCTATTTTAATTCTGCCAAAACTTCCATCCAATCCTTCCTGATACTAGGCTATGAAAGAGATTTTTGAATGTTGATTATTCCCGCTATCGATCTAAAAGATGGCCAATGTGTGCGTCTCCGTCAAGGCTTGATGGGCGATTCTACGGTTTTCTCCGATGACCCTCTTGCCATGGCGGCACAATGGGTGCAACAAGGATGCCGTCGCTTGCATCTAGTCGACCTTAATGGTGCCTTTGAAGGCAAGCCGGTAAATGGTGGGCTGGTCACGTCTATCGCCAAAAATTACCCCAATCTACCCATACAAATTGGTGGTGGCATCCGCAGCGGCGAAACCATTGAGTATTATCTCAACGCGGGGGTTCAGTATGTGATCATTGGCACCAAAGCGGTAAAAGAGCCGCAATTTGTGACCGATATGTGCAGGCGGTTTCCTGGCCATATTATCGTGGGTCTCGACGCAAAAGAGGGATGGGTTGCAACCGATGGTTGGGCCGAAGTCTCTAACCTTCAGGCGTCCGAACTGGCGAAGCGTTTTGAGCAAGACGGCGTTAGTAGCATCGTTTATACCGATATCGCTCGCGATGGAATGATGCAAGGCGTGAATGTTCAGGCCACGGTTGCAATGGCTGAGGCGTCAAGTATCCCCGTTATAGCGTCCGGTGGCGTGACAAATATGGACGACATTATTGCGCTGAAGGCAGAAGCTCACAAAGGTATTTGTGGCGCAATCACCGGGCGGGCAATTTATGAAGGCACGCTTAAAATGGCTCAAGCGCAGGCCTATTGTGATTCCCATTAGATCGCGCACTAAAATTGAAATTTTGGAATAGCTATGGCACTTGCAAAACGAATTATTCCTTGTCTTGATGTAGACAATGGTCGCGTGGTCAAAGGGGTTCAGTTTTTGGATATCCGCGATGCGGGAGACCCGGTGGAGATCGCCAAGCGGTATAACCTAGAGGGCGCCGATGAAATCACCTTCTTGGATATTACCGCTACCCATGAGGGCCGCGACACCACTGTGCATACGGTTGAGAAAATCGCCAGCGAAGTGTTTATTCCCTTAACGGTTGGTGGTGGTATTCGCACCGTCGAAGACATTCGCACTATGTTGAACGCTGGCGCCGATAAGGTGGGTATTAATTCAGCGGCAGTGTTCAACCCCGATTTTGTGAAGGCTGCCTCTGATCGTTTTGGGGCGCAATGTATTGTTGTTGCCATTGATGCCAAGCGCGTGAGCTTGGTAGGTGAAGCGCCGCGCTGGGAGATATTTACCCATGGCGGGCGCAAGCCAACAGGGATTGATGCAGTGGAATGGGCGATACGCATGGCGGCCTACGGTGCCGGTGAAATTCTTTTGACGAGCATGGATGGTGACGGCACGAAGCAAGGGTACGATTTAGGCATAACTCGGGCTATAAGTGATGCCGTACCCGTACCCGTAATAGCGTCTGGGGGTGTCGGTAATTTGCAGCATTTGTGCGATGGTGTAACTCTGGGGAGGGCCGATGCGGTTTTAGCGGCGAGCATTTTCCATTTTCGCGAATACACCCTTCTTCAGGCCAAAGCATTTATGCAAGCTCAGGGTATTGAAGTTCGCCTTTAGCGGAATTAGAAACAAAAAAGGCACTCTGCGGATGGAGTGCCTTTTTTGTTTTAAGCTTGTTGTCGATTTTTATTTTTTTTGTTATAGCCCTAGGCTGAGTTCATTTCTAGGCAGCACGACATTGCTTTAGCATATTTAAAGCATTTGGTTCAGACGCACAGATAAAATCAATAAAGTCATTCACCCCTACTTCTGCATCTTTGCGACCATCAAACGGACCAATATCTACGCCCTCGCGAGTGCTGTAATACCAGTATTTATCTTTTTGCAAGATGCGGCTATTGCGATCAGGTACAGCGCCTAGTTCACCTGTGCGATTGAGTGTTGCCATATTTAATTCCTCATTGATTACTACTTTGTGCCTTTCAGCGTCTTGTCCTTAAAAAAACGGGTTCTGGTTAAAACTTACCCACGGCAATTATAAACCCTATTTCAGCTGCTTGAATATACCTAGTTGAGATATGTTCGCACTTAGCTAATTTCAAAAATATCAGATAAGTCAAGTGGTTATCGAGTCAACTTTATGTGTTTGATGTTGAATGCATCACAAAAATAGTCATCTGGGGATATGTTTCCACAAGTAAGTGGCATGGATCTTTAGCGGTAATTGAAGAGACGTATCTCAAACGCGTTGCCGTCGTCTAGGTCGCATTGGCCGTAATGGGTTTATTTGAGTGATTTTGGTTGGGTTGCTGGCTGTTTGCCGAGGATATGCAGACCTTTAAGAAGATTTACGGCGTCCAATACTTGGCTATCTTTAAGAACATCGTCATCAACCACTTGTTCACGTTCGTTAGCAGTAGCGTCGACCCCATCTTTGCTTGGAATGTGCCCTGACAAGTCAGCTTCGGTTGTCGCTATCTTATTTTCTGAGCTCGTGTTGTTTGCTTCGAGGCGCACGTCCGGCTCTATGCCTTTGGCCTGTATCGAGCGCCCATTGGGCGTGTAATAGAGCGCGGTGGTAAGTTTGATGGCGCGATCTGTGGATATAGGGATTACCGTCTGGACGGAGCCTTTGCCAAAACTTCGGGTGCCCATAATAACGGCGCGTTTTTGGTCTTGCAGTGCGCCTGCGACAATTTCTGATGCTGATGCTGATCCACTGTTTATCAGCACTACCAACGGCAAGCCTCC
>JAYWHF010000410.1:0-3056 GCA_043777855.1 Gammaproteobacteria bacterium
ATTGTACCACGGCCATTTGTACTCAGTGTCGGCGGCGGCATGAATTCCCACAAAGCCGCCACCTGCCTGAATAAACCGTTCCATCGCAATTTGTTGGTCTTCATTTAAAACGTCCAGTGTTGTATTCAAAAATACTATTGCATTAAATGTGCTCAAACTTGCATCGGTGAAATAGTCTGCGTCTTCCGTTGCAACCACAGTAAAAAAATTATCAGTAGCAAGCTTTTGTAATGCCGCTATACCTGCTGCGATGGAATCATGACGCCAACCTTTAGTTTTTGAAAATACCAACACCCGAGCATTTTTTATCTCAGAACTCAGTAAGGAGGCGTTTCTACTAACGTCTATTTTCGGCGATGGAGGTAATTCTGGTGCTGTCGACTGACCGCAACACGACAAGAGCACTATTGCTAGACCAACCAATATGATCTTTATGACAACAAAGAACACGCGCATTTTTATTCCTAAATTGAACTCAAAGGATTTAACGTCAAGGCAACGAAGCGTAACCAACTTAGAAAGATGAACCTTCAATCATTATTAGGCGACTGAATTGTTCTAATTAAAGATTTCAATTTCAGAATTATTTTTTCGCCGCTGCACATCCGGATTGTTCGAAAAAGATCCTATTATGAGTAAAAGATTAAAATTAATACGGCATTGTAGCTAAAATATGCCGTAACTTGTAGCTAAGGGCCTATGCATATTGTGTACAAATAGTTACACTCTGTTTTCACGGGCCTAGTTCTTAATTTAGAAGTCAATAATTAGTCCGTTAATTCCACACATTGTCCATACTGACGGAGCCTTTCATGAAAATCACCCATATCCTTGCATCATTTGTATTCGCACTCGGTTTGTTGAGCGGCTGTTCAAAGCCAGCTCCTGCTCCAGAAGCACCGGCTCCAGCTGCTGAAGTTGCACCGGCTCCTGCTCCAGAAGCTATGCCTGCTGAAGCTGCGCCAGAAGCTATGCCTGCTGAAGCTGCGCCAGAAGCAGCACCGGTTGAACCTGCACCGGCTCCGTAATGTTACATCTCGCTTGGTGCTAGACACTATGCCGCCTAAGAAAAAGGTCGCATCATGCGGCCTTTTTCTTAGGCAAAATTTGGCACTGCCAGTTTAAGAATTATCTTTAGCGCCGCCCAAGTCACCCGAAAAAAGGATTCCTATGCCACGCGAACAAATGCACTACGATGTTGTTATCGTTGGCGCCGGGCCGGCTGGTTTATCGGCGGCCTGCCGAATACGTCAACTCGACACATCAATTAGCGTATGTGTTATTGAAAAGGGTGCTGAAATTGGTGCGCACATTCTTTCCGGCGCCGTCTTTGAACCCAGAGCACTCACTGAGTTATTTCCACATTGGCGCGAATCAGGAGCGCCTGTTAAAACAATGGTTAATACGGAAAGTTGGTTTTATTTATTTTCAGAAACACAATCTCTCCAAATTCCGAATAGAGTTTTACCGCTAACCTTTCACAACGATGACAACTACGTTATTAGCCTTGGGCGACTCTGTCAGTGGCTCGGCGAACAAGCCGCGTCTTTAGGTGTTGATATATTTCCCGGATTTGCCGCAGCACAAGTCATTTATTCCGAAAACGGTAGCGTTAGTGGCATCATCACCGGAGACATGGGGCGTGCTGCAAACGGCGAAGCGAAATCTGAATTTGCGGAAGGTATAGAGCTGTTCGGAAAATACACCTTGTTCTGCGAAGGCAGTCGCGGCCATTTGGGTAAAGAATTAATTTCTCGCTTCGGATTGGATAAAAATAAAGATCCTCAACACTATGCACTCGGCATTAAAGAGATTTGGCGTATACCTGCAGCTCAACATCATGCGGGATTAGTTCTACATTCCTTTGGCTGGCCCCTCAGCGCTACGCATACCAGCGGTGGAGGCTTTTTGTACCACTGTGCGGCTGATACCGGCACGTCTGCAACTGCAGAAATTGCTGTCGGATTAATTACGGATCTTTGCTACAGCAACCCGCACCTAAGTCCGTTTGATGAATTTCAACGCTATAAGCATCATCCAGTTATTGCCCACTATTTACACGGCGGCGAACGAATTAGTTATGGAGCACGCGCGATTACTAAAGGCGGATTGCAATCGCAGCCGCAAATGTATTTTGCTGGCGGATTATTATTAGGTGATGACGCGGGCACTTTAAATTTCGCAAAAATAAAAGGCAGCCACACTGCAATGAAGATTGGCATCGTCAGTGCTGAAGTCGTCGTTAATGCACTTTCGGCCGGCCGCGCGAACGATGAGCTTAACGAGTTCAAGGAAGCGTATGAAAATTCATGGGCCTATAAAGAGTTATTTGAACAACGTAATACGGGCCCAGCTCAACAAAAATTCGGCGTGAAACTCGGTAGCATTTACAGCTTTTTCGATTTACACCTTAACGGAAAATTACCTTGGACGCTGCGCAATAAACACGCTGATCATACCCAGCTAAAAACCGCAGCAGAGTCTCGGCTTATAAACTATCCGAAGCCGGACGGAAAAATAAGTTTTGATAAGTTGTCTTCCGTGTATTTGTCCAACACCAATCACACAGAAAATCAACCGTGTCATTTACAGTTAAAAGATGCAAGTATACCCATTAAGATTAACCTTGCGCGCTACGATGAACCAGCACAGCGCTATTGCCCAGCAGGCGTTTACGAAATTATTACGTCCAGTGCAGGGGAGAAAAAACTACATATAAATTCGCAAAACTGTATTCACTGTAAAGCCTGTGATATTAAAGACCCAACTCAGAATATTGAATGGGTAACCCCTGAAGGTGGTGGTGGCCCTAATTATTCGGGCATGTAAAAGAAACTAACACTTAGCCCCCAAAATATGTATATAGCGCCCCAATGATAAAAATGGTTCTCGCTGAGAATATTGCAACTCCAATGCAACTAGGTTTTCAGGTTCACGTTTACGATTTTCCTGATCAAAAATATAATCATGAAACACACGAATACCACTGCGGCTTAGCAGCCTAAAGGGTAGTTTTTCTAACCAAGTATCAACTATTTCTGGCAGCAGCGGATTAA
>JAYWHF010000411.1:0-8462 GCA_043777855.1 Gammaproteobacteria bacterium
CATGAAATTGCAGGGGTTTTAGTAGAGCCTGTTCAGTCAAGGCATCCTGATCTTCAGCCGGTAGAATATCTTAAAGAAGTGCGTAAGTTAACCTTAGAAAAAGACATACCCTTAATTTTCGATGAAATGATTACGGGATTCAGAGTCTGCCCAAAAGGCACTCAGGGATATTTTAATATTAAAGCCGATATAGCGACCTACGGAAAAATTCCCGGTGGCGGGATGCCGACAGGAATGATTGCTGGCCTATCCAAATACATGAATTATGTCGATGGAGGTTCTTGGGCTTTTGATGACGATTCTATGCCTAGCTTGAAAAGAACTCTTATGGCAGGAACGCATACTAGAAATCCTGTAAAAATTGCCGCTAGCCTTGCTGTGTTAACAGAAATAAATGCCCGATGCTCCGGGAAATTGGAATGCGCCACTTGTACTTGCTTTCAAAAAGAATTGAATCAAAAAACAAAATCTATGGTGGATGAACTTAACGCCTATTTCCGCTATAAAAATCTTCCTATTATTATCGAGTGTTTTAGCTCCCTGTTTAGATTCAGATTTTTTGATAGCCCAAATGGACTGACCAGCGAACTACTCTTTATTTTAATGCGTATGAACGGCGTTGAAACCAGTGTTTCAGGAAATTTCTTTTTAACCACGGCGCATACTGATGACGATATTAAGGCCATTATTTCCGGCATCAAAAAAAGCATTGAAACTCTTTTAACAGAAGAATTTTTCTATGAGGCTGAGGCTGACGTTGCTGAGGAGAGACAAAGTCTGCATGAGCCGGTGAGTGCGCTGATTCAGGACATTGAGTCGCAGCAGGCAGAAAATGCTAATAGCTATCAAATTGAACTCATTAAGAATCTATTAAAGTCTGATTTGCAAAAATTCTTAAAAGGGGAGAATTGATATGGATACGGTGGCAGAATTTGATGTTTTAAGTGAAGTAAAGAAAACAGTTGAGTCAACACTAAAGATGCCTTCCGGTAAGCTTGATATTGAAGCCGGATTTGAAAGTTTTGGTATGGACTCAATCATTGCAATGGAATTAATGTCGAATCTATCAAAAAGATTTAATGTTTCAATTACCCCTGCGCAATTTACCAACTTGAATACAGTAAAAGAGCTGGCAGAATTAATTGAAATTATTGTCAATGGTGCAAAAAATAGCGCCGTTAAGGCATCCAGCCCCAAAGCTGTCAATTCTAGTGCAGTCAATACTAAGGCTGCCAGCAGTAACGTCGAAAGTTCACTACCCAAACCGCCATCAAATACAGTTCGTAGTACTCAAAACCAGAAAACTGTTAGCGCTAGCCAAAAATTTACGAGCACAAGCAATAGGCTTGCTCGTTCTAGTGCCCAAGGTAAAACACAAAACAAGTTATCCTTGCAGAAATTGACCAGTTACATACAGCAAAAATATTCTATCCAGCTTGAATATAATCAATTTAAATCTGTTGATGAAATTGTTGATAACTTGGTATCAGAGCATTTGGATGAGCTCATGTATTTCTACGATATTTCTGAAGAATTTAATGTTAATGAAAATAATTTTGATGTTGAAGATACAGATGTAGCTTTGCACGGTGAGAGCAGTCAACAACAAACCAATGACGACGTAGCTATTGTTGGCCTTAGTTGTAGGTTTCCCGATGCGCCCAATGCGCAGTCTTATTGGGAAAATTTAATTGACCAAAAAAATAGTATCCGTGAAATTCCAAAGTCTCGCTGGGATTTGGAAGATCATTACACAGTCTCAGCATGCCCCAAAAAGACTATATCGAAATGGGGTGCATTAATTGACGATGTTGACGCCTTTGACGCGCGTTTTTTTAAGATCCCTGCAGAACATGCCAAGATAATGGATCCTCAAGAAAGATTGCTTTTACAAGAAACCTATAAAGCATTTCAAGACGCTAATATTGATGTAAAAAAATTAGCGGGAACTAATGCCGGTGTATTTCTTGGCTATGAATATGCCGAATACGAGCAATACATAAGGAAAGACATTAACGCTAGCCTAGACGCTCCAATTTATAGCTCTTCGAGTCCAACCTATTATCTGGCGAATCGTCTTTCATACTTATTTGATTTCTGCGGCCCAAGTGAATCTATCAATACCAATTGTGCATCTTCAGCAGTGGCCATCAATAGAGCCTACTATTCATTATTAAACGGCGAAAGCAACGTGGCTGTGGCAGGAGGTGTTTCGCTGAACCTGTTCGTTGATGATTATATTTACGCTACTCAATATGGAATGTTGTCTGCCGACGGAACCTGCGGCGTTTTTGATAATAATGCGAATGGTTTTACACGAGGTGAGGGTGTTGGTGTCGTTATTTTGAAACGCCTGTCGGATGCAAAAAAAGATAACAACAGAATCTATGGCGTGATTAAATCTTGTCATCAAAATAACAGAGGTAATGCCAACTTTCTGTCGGAAATTAAACACGAGTCAATTACAAAGGTGATAAGTGAATGTTATGAAAAAGCAGACATTAATCCTGAATCAGTACATTATATCGAGGTTGATGGCTACTCTACAAAGTGGGGCGACTCTTTCGAGTTTGAAGGTGTAAAAAATGCTTTTAATAGTAGTAGCCGTAAAGAAAAGCATTGTGCCCTAGGCAGTGTAAAAGGGAATATCGGGCACCTTGAACCAGCAAGCGGAATGGCTAGCATTATCAAAATTGCACTATCGCTTTACAATAAAAAATTTCCTGCAACTATAACAAAGAAAACGGTCAGCGAATTTATTGATATTAAAAATATGTCTCATCCTTTGTATATTGCGGATACAGAAATTGCGTTCGAAAGCATACGCCAAGACAGCGTGACTCCCATTCGTGCAGGCATCAATTCTTTTGCGGATAGTGGCGCGAATGTACATATTTTGTTAGAAGAATATATAACGGCAGCACCGGCGGCGACTGAAGCTGGTTCTACTATAAAACAGCTTTTTATTTTGTCGGGAAAAGATCGTTTTCGTCTGGAAGCCTATGTTAAAAAATACATAGACTTTTTAACAGAAAACGAAGCGAATACATCTTTCATTGATATGATCTACTCGCTACAAATTGGTCGGGAGTCTATGGATGAGCGGTTAGCGATTGTTGCTGCATCAAACAAAGAATTGCTGGAAAAGCTGCGATTGGTTATGGACTTGGGTATACAAGAGCAAAATGGATTGGAAGCTCGCGGCATTTATTTTGGCAACTTGGAAAAAAGTCGCACTAATCCTCTTGTAAGTTTAATTACAAAAGATATGAGCAGTAATCAAGTTGAACAAAGTTTGCAAACCCAACAATGGCAACAAATTGCGTTGTTGTGGGTCAATGGCGTTAATGTGCCATGGGAAAAAATATGGGAACGAAAATCAGCGCGGGGAATCTCCTTGCCTACTTATCCCTTTACAACAGAAAAGTATTGGATAGGCAGAGATTCTACTGAAGTTTTAGAGGAAGAAAATGCAAAGTTATCTGCCGAACAACATGATAAAAAAAACGCACTAAAAGTGGCGCCAGGCAATGAAACAGAAGAAAAGTTAGTTGCTATTTTGGCTGACATATTTAATTTGTCTCCAGAGAGTATAGGCGTCACTGACGACTTCTTTGAGTTGGGTGGTAACTCACAACAAGTTATGTTGTTTATCGCAAAAATAAAAAACCAATTTGGTCAAATGTTGCGTCCAGCAATACTCTTTACTGCACCCAATATTACTGCTTTAGCGAAATTGCTTTTAAGTGATAAGTCAGCGACATTTGAAATTTTAATTCCAATGCAAACAGAGGGAAGCAAACTGCCTATTTTTGCTTTGCCCGGTGCTGGCGGCAGTGTGATATCGCTACAACCATTGAGTCATGCTTTGGGCAAGCAGCAACCATTTTATGGTTTGCAATCGGTTGGGTTTGATGGTGAAAAGGTGCCATTAGAGAGTGTTGAAGAAATGGCTTTGGCCAATATTGCGGTACTAAAAACCGTACAGGCTTCTGGACCCTACACACTTGTTGGATATTCCAATGGCGGTGTGGTTGCGTTTGAAATGGCAAAAATATTATTAGAGAAAAATGAAAAAATTGCTTCTTTGGTTTTTCTGGATACTCTTTGCCCACTGTTACAAACTAACGATGTTATTGACGAAATTGTTGATATCTGCAATAGCATGATGAAAAATCGTGGCGTGGATTTGAATCTGACTGTACAACAATTGCAACAAATACCTGATAGCGAACGATGTGTGTATTTGTATAATATATTGGCTGCCAACGGATTTGAAATGACCAGTGAGCAATTTACGGCAAGTTATAACGTTGCTATAACGAGTCAGAAGTGCTGTCAAATTTATAAGCCTTCAAAGTTGTCGCAAAAAATAGATGTAATACTCTATCGTGCAATTGATGGATACAAGGAAATAGCGGATGACTACGGTTGGAATCAATTACTCATGGAGCCAATTCGAACCTGTGATATTAAAGCAGATCATCTATCGATTGTGGATGGCGAGCCTATTCAAGCGGTAGCAAAAAATATCAATGCTGCAGTCAAGAAAAAGAAAAAGTAGCAGTTCAATAGCAAAATACGATTCAACGCCTAGTGTAAACAATAAAGAAAATTGGCATGCGTTAAAAGCATATTGTGTGATTGGGGATTAAGTGATGGGCGGCTTGAAGAAGGAAAAAGAGTTTGATGTGATTGTCATAGGCTCGGGTACTGCTGGTGCAACTATTGCTCGCGAGCTAACGCGGGAAAATAAAAAAGTGTTGATACTTGAACGCGGAGCCAACAAACCGTTAAAAGAAACTTTTTTTACGCTGGCATCAATTGTCAACGAAGTTCGCGTGAGCGATAAGTTGTCGTCAATGCGTGCTATGACAACCGGTGGTTCATCATCACTTTATGCTGCTATCGCTGAGCTTCCTCCTTTAGATACCTTTTTGTCGTTAGACATAGATTTATCGCAAGAACTTGTTGCTGTTCAAAAGGAATTGCCTATAGCAACTTTGCCCGACGAGCTGTTAGGTAATCAGGCACTAAAATTAAGAGAAAGTGCTCTCGCGCTCGGGCATCCATGGCAAAAAAGCCCTATGTTGATCGATCAGTCCAAGTGTGATTCAGGCTATTCGTATGACGCAAAGTGGAAAGCAAAAAGCTATGTGATCGAAGCTGTTGAGGGCGGTGCGACACTCATTAATAATGCTGTGGTTCAGAAGGTTATTGTTGAAAAAAATCAAGCTATTGGCGTTGACTATAAAATTGGTAATAAAAATTTCCAAGCCTATGGTGCAAGAATTGTTGTTGCCGCCGGTGTATTGGAAACGCCAACTATTTTGCAAGAGACTGGCATAAAAAATATCGCCAATCATGGATTTTATTGTAATCCCGGATTTCTAATGTTTGGTTCTGTCGCAGGTTTAAAAGGTAAAGATACCTTTGTAGGTTGCATGAGTGCCGATATAGGTGATGACATAGTTGTTGGTGATGCGAATCTTCCGCGTACTTTTTATCAAATAATTATGCTTGCAAGTCTTAAATTTTCGCGCCTTTTTTCCTTCCCGAATAGTATTGCGACAGGTGTAGTAGTGAAGGATGGTGTGAGTGGGGGGCTAAAAAAAGACGGTACCTACTATAAACAACTTACTCAGGAAGAACATCGTAAGCTGAAAAAGGGTGAGGAAGTTGCAACAAAAATACTAAAGAATGCTGGGGCAAAAAATATTTTCAGGTCACCCATTGATGCTGGAAATGTGGGTGGTACCCTCAGAATTCATGAGCATTTAGACGCAAAACTGCAAACTGAATATAGTAATTTGTACGTCTGCGATGGCTCAGTAATTCCGGATGATATTCGCGTATACCCCACAGTCACACTTATTTGTTTGGGAAAATATTTAGCCAAACACTTACTCGCTACTCTTTAAAGAATAGCCCATAGCGAAACCAGTCACTGAATTTATAATGCTTTGGACTTGCAGGGTTTAATATTTATGTGACACTTGGTTTCATTTCTTATTACACATCACTATCAATTTAACTATCTACTCTGGAGATTAAAATGGAAAACTTAAACCCGACAAGTAAACCGAAAAAGAAATTAAAGTATTTCTTGTTTTTTCTTGTTGCACTCACTGTTGCTATTTTTATATCCCATTTCGTTTGGAAAAGTTCCGGTTCAAATCAGTGGGAAGAAGCCTATGAGGGTGATGGCATAAAAGTGTGGACTAAAAAAATTCCTGGAAATCCCTTTTTGTTAGCTAAGGGAACAACGCGAATTAAATCCAATTTGGCGGGTATTATGAAGTTTATGCGGGACCCAGCGAGTTGTGATGACGTTGGCTGTTATGCATCAAGAATTTTGGATGTAAAAGAATCCAACTATCCAAGTCTTGTCTACTATACGTTTCGCTACGATTTGTTTTTTCCTTTCAAACCTCGAGAGTTCGTGTGTAAGTCAGTATTTGAACAAGACCCTAAAACGAAGGCGATGTTTGTAACCTTCGAAATTGATGCAACAAAAATGCCGCCTGATCCAGAGGACTGCTGTGTTCGTCCAACCTACATGTACAACACTTGGAGATTTACCCCTGTAGAGAATGGTGAAGTTGAAGTTGAATTTAATTATGACGCTGGCGATATGGGCGGTGCATTACCTTATGCGTTAACAAATGTGGGCGTGGTTCCGTTATACAAAGACACATTTAATTTACTTAAAATTAATGTTGCTAAAGAGAAATACCAAATAGCCAAAGTTGATTATGTCCGCGAAGTGGGTGAAGACGTTCCTGCACCAGCAGCTGAATCGGTACCTGCAGAAGCAACGGCCACTCCAGCTGACACTCCAGCTGACACTTCAGTGGACACCACTCATTAATTGATTTTCTAAATATGCACAGGGATGTGAGTTACGTCATACAAGTTTTTACAGCTGTTGTTTAAAAAATACGTGTACATTGAGGAATAGACATTATGAACTGGATTAACGATCGTTTTCGGCAGTTCGATCAACATCTGATTTCGGTAAATGAAACTGGCTCAGTAACTTACGCGGAATTTGTGCAAAAAGTTGATGTTTGGATTGGTGTAATTCAGGCATGGAACATTAAGGCGGGCGATCGCGTAGGGCTTGTTTCTGAATATCATATCGATGTAGTAGCGCTGTTGCAGGCATTAGTTGAATCCGCCTGTATTGTTATTCCCCTTTCTGATGACGACAAAAGTGTATTAGAAGAGAGGTTAGATGTTGCTTGCGCTACAAAGCTAATTACGATTACGAATTATGACGTCATTAATATAGATACGGTAAATTGTCAGGATTACATTGCGAAAAATACAGAAATCCATTCTCTAATGTTGCCAATGGTAACTGACAAAAAAGCTGGTTTTGTGATTTATACCTCGGGCAGTACTGGCAAGAGTAAAGCAGTACTTCTTGAATATGACCGAATGATTAAGAAGTACAAAGAGAAAATAGGAAAATCTTTTCGTACTTTGTTATTTTTAAAGTTAGATCATATTGGTGGCTTAAATACATTGCTGTCAGTCATTTTTAATGGTGGAACTATAGTGACGCCGCCTTCGCGGCAGGCGCGCGATATCTGTGATTGTATTGAAAAATATTCTGTTGAGTTGCTGCCGACAACACCGTCTTTTCTTAACATGTTGTTAATGTCAAATATGTACAAAAATTACAATTTATCATCACTAAAAGTCATTACCTATGGTACTGAAGTGATGCCAAATTCAACCTTGGCCGGTATGCATGCAATACTTCCTGATGTAAATTTGAAGCAAACCTATGGGCTATCTGAATTAGGTATTTTATCAACACAATCTAAAAATTCAGAATCAAAATGGATGAAGATCGGTGGTGCAGGATTTAATGTAAAAGTTAACGATGATGTTTTGTGGATTAAAAGCGATCAAGCCATGTTGGGATATTTGAATGCAGATAGCCCATTTGATGACGAAGGTTGGTACAACACCGGCGACAAAGTTGAAGTAGATGGAGAGTATTTTCGTATATTGGGACGCGAGTCTGAAATTATTAATGTTGCGGGAGAAAAAGTTTTTCCCATTGAAATTGAAAGTTTTTTACTCACACTGGATAACGTACAAGATGTGGTTGTTCGGGGTAAGCGTAGCCCAATCGTAGGTCAAATTATTTGGGCGGAATTTGTTTTAAATAGAGATGAAGACGTTGCTGCCTTTAAGCAAAGAGTCATAGAAGCCTGTCAAGCCTATTTTCCGGCGTTCAAGGTGCCAAGGTTAATTACCGTTACCAGTCAGGATAATGTTGTAGGTTCCCGGTTTAAAAAAATCCGAAAAGCGAAAACGACTAGTCCTGCAACTAACTAGTTACGTGTAAAGAATATTGTTAATTAAATAAATTCACATCTCAAATGCATAATGGGGTACACAAGTGTCAGAATTAACGAAAAAAGTTGTTGTGGTTAGTGGTGGCA
>JAYWHF010000412.1:0-3052 GCA_043777855.1 Gammaproteobacteria bacterium
TTGGGTTGGCTTTTTTTGGTGGTAAAACCATGGCAAGTCACTAATTTTAAATGAGTTTCTATTCTACAGGGATTTTTTAACTGCTGTTTTTAGGTTGAATAGTGTCTTGAATAGTGTCTTGAATAGCGCCTTGAGTAGCACCTTGAGTAGCACCTTGAATAGTATCTTGAATCAAATCCGTTTCGTTATACTCAACCGATTGCAAAATAGAAGCTTCATTCAATACTTTCGGATTTCTCTCTTGGGTAAATTCATTTTCATCCTGCGCATTCATGGGTAAATCAATCGTATTCATGTCAATGTCGTCAGAAAGGTTTGCCAAATAACTTTCTAGCTCGGCCTTTTCTTTCAACCTATTGCCCATTTTTATAACAGCATCATGGAGCAACCCCACTTCGTCATGAATTTCTTTATTCGTTGTCGCTTCGGGGAAATCGCCTTCTTGAATTTTTTTTTGCAATAACGACCAATTTAATAATCGGCGAACTAATGCGTTTGGCAATCACCCACGCAATGACAAATGCAACCAGAAGACACAAAAGCCCAATCAAATAAACCTGTTGCTGAATCTTAGTAAACGGCATTAACAATTCCGTACGCGACGTTAGCGAAAGAATAAACCCCAAGTTTTCGCCGTTGTGATTAGCCAAGGGCATAGCAATAGTAAAAAAATCTTCATCGTCAAGGGTCACATCAAAATGAACCTCGGTCGACTTGGTTTCATAAATATTTTTCCACAACTGACTGTTGTCGGTGAAATAAGTATCGAGATAGGGGCTAAGTTTTTGATTGGTATTGAAAGCGCTTTTTGCGGCAGACATTTTTCCATTTGCATCGCGAACAAATACGAAAAAGCCAATATCATTAGCGGTTAGCTCGCGAAGTTCGCGCGCAACTTCTGGGGATAACTCATAAGCAAGGGCAATGGTGCCCCGAACAAGATCCACAGCAACATTATCAAAAACAGGGACCACAACAATTTGGAGTAATTTATCCTGACTAAGGATAATGCCTTGCGCCACCTTTCCCGTAAGCGCCGTATCAAAAAGCGACCCCTTTCCGGAAAGCGACTGGCCTATTGCTTCTGGCCTATCAGAACGCGCTAAAACCACTCCGTTACTGTCCGTAAAAAACAAAATATCGAAGGCAAGTGCTTTTTTAAATTCAAGACTCAAATCTTGCAGCGTTGCTGAATCTGTATCATAAACTAAGGGTAGCACCCTGCCATCTTTAGCCAAACTACTCGCCGTGTCGCGAACAGAATCAAATCGGCTCAGAATTTTAGTGCGTATTATTTGGCTCGATTGCAATAAGGTACGATCAGTCGTGGTGCTCGCCGCGCGATTTGCTTCTACACCAACGCGCCATGAGGTGACAACAATTAACAGACTAAACCCTACCAGCACGACAAAAAATAATTTCTTCCGAATACCAAACCTGAAGTTTTCATCTATATTTTTCATTAATAGAACTCATCGTCGAATAGAGCCGATTTTATTTTATACATTTCACCGTATTTGTTTTTATGCAGTGCAGGCACATAAGAAGCTGTGTCTATCTGAATATTAACAGTTAGTTTTTTTCCAGCCGCCACAACAATTTTTTGTTTTGCTTCGCCGCGAATATTCCAGCCAGTTAACATATATTCGCCGGGTGGTAATCCACCAATAGAGTAGATGCCATCTTTGCTGGTAATAAATGAATAATTGTCGTCACTGACAGAAACGAAAATAGCCATATTCGGGTGAATATTACAATACACTTTTACAATGCCATTATTTTTCAGCGCCACAGTGCCGTCGCTACCCTTACCGTAGGTGCCAAGATCAAAACTATTGCCGGGTGATGTTGAAAAAACGTTGTGTTTTATTTTGTCGCTGTTAATAAATGTTACCGCTTCATCGCGCCTGATGGTTAAAAAATTGGGCGTATAGGCCTTATCAATCATGTGTACTTCATGTTCTTTCACCGCCACTAATTTTTCGGGCGGATGATTTTTATCAGGAAGGGCAAGAGGAGCAGAAGGAGCAAGAGGGATGAGATTAACAATCACATTATCCGATGGCAATGCTTCCCCATTTTTTCCCAGAATGGTGATAACACCGGACACGCTAGCCAACAGATTGTTTACCGGCTTGCTGGGTATTTTATCCAATGCTTTATCTGCCACACTTGAAATCCCGCTTGCCCTCGATGAAGTCATCGCCAATGAATTTGCGACTGAGTTTTTTTGCGAGGGGCTGGGGTCTTGCTTGCTATAAGAATATTGTGCAGCATTCCTATCGCTGCCAGAAGAAGAAACATAGCTCTGATAAGAACTATGAGAAGAGCTATGAGAAGAAGACACAATTCGACTGGAAACACTAGCCGCAACTAAAGCAGGCGAATCCGCAGCCGGCAAAGACGTATTTTGACAAGAAACCAATATCCCCGAAAAAAGCCATGGGATAACAACAGTTTTTATTATAATTCTCATAAAAAACTCACCCAAATAATTGATCGCCCCATTATTCTAGGAGTAAATAGTCTGGATTGCACGTGAATCACTTTCCCACACCAAAAATATTATCGTGTCTGCCTTACTTGAATATCGCAGCCTGCGCGTTTAAATTTTTCGGCAATTTTCTGCAGGGTTTCTTCTGCAACTTCATTGCCCTGGCGATACATTTTGAATATTGTCAAAATCCAATTAGACAGTTTCAAAAATAAATGCCCTAGCAGCCACTCCCGTTGTTCGTATTGTATTAGCTCCACAATAAGAATTCTGCGCTGGTCTTTTAACAGAACTTGAATAGAGTAGGTGTGTAGAAAGTCGCGATATTTTCCAGAGATATCCCATAAGCTCCAATCGCCAAGAAAAAATTCAATTAATGACGCGGTATCTGTCGAGGTTAATATATGAATATCTTGAATATCCTCGTAATCGACTAATGTCCATTTGGATTCATTTTTTAATTGGCGGATTCAACTGCGAAGTGCATAACTCAACCCGCATAGAAAAAGAGATCAGCTACCTGTAAGCTCGTCGCTTTTTCTCCGGCAAGAGATATGA
>JAYWHF010000413.1:0-3049 GCA_043777855.1 Gammaproteobacteria bacterium
GGAGGAAAGTTGCAGGCTGACAATAGAGTTCGAGCTCTCAACCTCTACTTCGGCGTTGTAGTAGCCGGAAAGATTCGGTAGTCGAAAAGCTTTTTTCGAAAGGACGGACTTCGTTTTTATAAGCACGCCGTCGGCATAAAACCGGACCGTTACGGGATATGCTTTCGCATCCAATCGTGCGCATGAAAAAGGGCTAACTGTGTTAAGTCTTATGATGCGGCTGCGCCATCTGTATGTTGCTGCAGTTCCTTCATTCCATTTTTTTAACGTCGTGCCTTGCTTGATGTAAAGCGATCCAGTCTTGTCGTCAATGAGCCCGCAGTCGGCGGTGTCCGTAAAGAATAAAAAGCCTTGTTGTGGGTGAAACGCAAAAGACCCGCCTGAATAAAAACCGAGGTAATAATCTTTGTATCGATAGCCTTTTAGCGTAGATGGCGACACAGACGTGCGCCATTGCTCGGGGGTCATGTAGGATTTTGTTATTAATTCTGCCGACAAGCCGCCAGCCGCAATTAAACCATCGGAACCGGCATAGAGAATGTACTCCCCCATGTCCACAATACTTTGCGCCGACACGCATGCGGCTACGGTGTCCATTTTATTTTGCGCCATACCCTCGGGCGTAGAGCCGGTGATGAGATACGGAGCACCAGCAGTGCAGACGATAATGCCTTGCGCACTAACCGCAGCCCCAACAATGTCGTAATCTAACGCCAGCCGGTAATCAATAGGCCATGCATGCGGCTGATACGGCACACAAAAAGCCAATGTATTGCCCCACCAGCCAACAATTCCGCCGTTTGGTAGTGATGTTGCGCCAACCATGCCGGAGAATGGAGCGTTCCACGTCTCACTGGGAACCGGCTCACCCAAAAATTCCGTATCAATATTGTCGGTAAATGTAGTCGTTGCCGCACCAACAGACCCAACGTATTGAAAAACATTATTTAACTCAATTCGATAAATTCGCTTTAGTGTTACAACAAAACTGCCGCTGGCAACCGACAACCCGGCAAGCTCAACGCTAGCACCATCCCATCGGTCTACAATATTACTGGCAGGCCCAGGAACGCTTTCTTCGCCTATATCAGAAACGTAAGTCATCACATAGGCGGTGCTAATTTTTGTACTGCCAGACGGTAACGTGCCTGCCGGTCCAGTGGCTACCGGGGCGTTTGGTGCAGGAAGTCCCAACGTTCTAACCACGGAAGGGTAGGGCCCGCCACCAGATGTTGCGATGCTGCTTGTGGTGTACTTTGGCACTCCATCACCGAAAATGTAGGTGCGAAGAAAGCTGTCATTGGCAATTTGTCCGCGAATAACGCTTACAACATTCGCCCACTGGAACCAATACCCTAAGCCGCCATTGGCCTCACGGTTAAACCAATAGATCGTTTTTGTTCCTGACTGAACCCCTATAGCCGTTGCCAATGGAAGTTTGGACGGCTCCAAAATTCCACTAACAACAGAGCAGTTTTGAGCAACTTGCGCATAACCCGGAGATAATAATTCAGGCGATACTCTAGGCATGACCCCAAGAAAAGGACCGATAAATTCATTCATGGCGTTTTAACCGAGTGGAGGTATTACGGATTCTCTAGCGCGATAACACGCGCAAGCAGGTCGTCAAAGCCGGATTTCAAAATGCGTATATCTTTTTTCGTTTTACTTTCGAGGGCGGAAATAGTGAAAGTAGAGCCTGTAGGAATATCGGAAGGTGCGCGACAGCTGACTACACTTGAGCTGGTGACCGAATCTACAAAAACGGTCCACTTGGTGCCGGTGTCATGTGTAAGCGTCAAAAAACTGACGTCATTAGCGTTAATGCGTGACAGCGTTACCGTAAACAACTGGCCTGCAACTAACGGGACCCCGCCATTAACATCCGAAATGCCTGCCGCCAAGAAAGCCGAACCGAAAGCACCGCGCGTATTGTCGCTAGCGTCCCAGACCCTGACAGAGAAGTCCCGCTGAACCACTTGGGTGAAGGTGCCGCTAGGCAATAGCGTGGTATTCGGAAAATCGTCATGCTCCATTTGCCAGCCATTTAGCGGAGTGTTGCCCGTAAAGCCTCTCAATACAGACCCAACAGCCGTGCTAGGGCTAGCAATAACAACGCTTTTCTTGCCTGCTGTCGGCTCAATAATGATCGTCGCGTCAATGTCTGCCACAGCCAAAGGTTTTACGCGCAGCAAGATATTGCCGGAAAACGGCAATCCTCCGGGCGTAATCGGCGTGATAATGGTCGTCTGACCGGAAGCCTCAACCCATGAAGAATGGGTCTGTGCCACCTCATAGCTTCCAAAGCGCAAAACAACCTGACCCGCAGGAACTTGAGCGCCGATAACAATAGTTAGCGTGTCGGCTTGATCAATAGGGTTTGGTGTTGCGCTTGTTATAACTGGGCCTGCAGGTGAGTCAGCTAAAACAATAGCCCCGCTCAGACGGGGCCCAAGTACGAAGTAAGCCATTACGATTCATCCGCTGTGTTTAAATCGACAACAGTTGCTCGGCCAGCAGCATTTTTATCAAGGGGAATAGAAGCCCCTTGTTTCGCTACCGCAACATGTACAACCGCCCCAATTGAGCCGATAGCATCACTATCAATTTCGATGAGCCCGCTCGCAACGGCGGCGGCGGATGTGGTGTAAAGCACGCTTGTTGCTGAAATGCCAGTGCGAGCCACAACGGTAAATCCTGAGCCGTTAGGTTCAGCCGCACCAAGACGATCTTGAACTTTTAAGCGCAAGCCAGGGTTGGCAACAGGGCCGCCAGCAGATGATTTGACAATAAAAGCAAAATACACAAATCCGGGCTTGCCAGCACTTGGGGTGTAACCAACGTTAACAGTGCCAGACCCCGCCTTTGTTGATACCAGCTGATTACCTACGTGGTTATATGTATTGGAAAGCGTAGTGCGCTGCACTTGCGATTGAGCAGTCGCCCATGTTGTGCTTGGCAGTGCGGTGAAATTTTCGTCCCAAAGAATTGCCGATAGCACATCAACAACCAAGTCCCCAGTTGCTACACCACCCATGGATATAGATGG
>JAYWHF010000414.1:0-8447 GCA_043777855.1 Gammaproteobacteria bacterium
ACCCAGAGGTTTGTTTTGAGGGCAAGTGGCTAGGCGTTGATGTGGGCTTGACTGACTTAGCTGTAACAAGCGATGGCAGTAAGTTTGCAAACCCTAGGCACATAAAGAGGGCTAAAAAGAACCTAGCCAAGAAACAGCAGAATCTATGCCGCAAGGCAAAAGGTAGCAAGCAACGCGAGAAAGCGAAGCTGCTAGTGGCCAAGGCGCATGAGCGTGTGGCCAATCAGAGAAAAGACTTTCTACACAAATTATCTACAAAGCTAGTCAACGAGAGCCAAGTTGTTGCGGTAGAGGATTTGAACGTGAAGGGCATGATGGCGAACCATAAACTAGCAGGCACTATTGCAGATGTCGGCTGGGGCATGTTCACGTCAATGCTGAAATACAAGGCGGCAAAGCAAGGCAAAGGCTACATAGAAGTCAATCGCTTCTTCCCCAGTTCCAAGACTTGCAATGTTTGCCTGCGTAAAGAAGCAAACATGCCCTTGGAAAAAAGAGCGTGGACTTGCGTAGGGTGTGGCGCTGTGCATGATAGAGATATCAATGCAGCCCTCAACATACGCAACGAAGCAAAGAGAATGATGGCGGTTGGATTAGTCGCTACTGCATGTGGACGCAATGTAAGCCCAAAGCGGGGACGCAAGTCTTCCGTGGCGGCTGTTGCGGTTGAAGCATGAAGCCCCCGGCTTTAGCCGTGGGGTGTATCACGTGCAGATGTTCGTATTACTGACAAAGACCTTGCGCCCACACCTGCATGGTGGCGCGCAGAGCCTCGCTATCGTCTAGCAGCAGGGCTTGCTGGCCCATGGCTACGCTAAATGCATGCGCTGCACCTGGCACGCTCAGTTCGCCAGCGGCTACCGCGTTGGCAATGCGCTCAGTCAGGGCCGATGCGCCCGCGCTCCAACTGCCATCTGGGATCGGTGCCATCGTAGCCGCCGGGGGTAGGCCCGGCTGGCACTGCTTGGTTGGCGCACTGCTTGGCAGTGTGGAGCACGCTTGCAAGGCTGCGGTTAGCAGCAGCAGCGCGAGTTTGATTTTTGGCGTTTGCATCGGTTTTTCCTTCCAAAAAATTTTGGGCGTTTTGGGTATTTTTTTGGCCAGCTTCTAGGGCTCGGAGTTTTTCTTTGGCGGCATCCATGCCGTCTTGGGCTATGCGCAAATCCCACTTGGCCCGCACATTGGCCTTGCCAGCACGGTACGCAGCCCCGTGGCTGGCCGCAAACACCAGCACCAGCACCAACGTAGCTATAGGCCACAAGTACGCACGCATCGGCGCAAAAAACGCGCCTAGCATATGCCGTGCGCGAGCTGGCATAGGCCTAGCGCAATATGCAATAGCAGCATCACAATGGACAATGCAGTCGCCAACGCCAACATTACCAAGCCGTTTATTTTTAGCGCTTTCATTTTTGCGCCGCCATGCATTTTACAAAGCGCGCCTGTGAACGCGCCCACACGCCATAGCACCGCGTGTTTCCAGGCGTAGAGCAGTCGTACCCCGCTGCAAATTTGTACTTAAGATAGCCTTCACACGATGCGGCGTATTGGCCTGCATTGGCCTCTCGCACAACGCTAGATGCGCACAGTGTTTTACTACCGTATTGGTAGCTAAAATCTAGCATCATGTCGTACTCAGCTTGCGACAACGGTGCAGTTACGCAGCTTTTAATTGCGGCCTCATCGCGCTGAATGTGGCGCAAGCTGCGTTGCAGGGCCTGTGGCGGCGTAATTTTGTCACCCATCTGCACGCGGCTACCATCCTCACGAAACGTGGAGCCAAAGCCCACCGTGGGCACATCGCCCTTGGTTGGGATTACAGCCTGCCCTGTGTACGATTCGTCCGAAAGAAGCGCCACCAAAGCGGCAGCGCTGATCGACAGAGCGGCAATGGCAATACGTAGATTGCTCACAAATCAGCCCTGTCAGAGCGCTTAAAAACGCTTCCCGTCGTTTGGTAGCGGCGCATGATATTGTAAGCAAGTTGCGCTACGTACCAAGCACCAAGCAAAAAAGAAAATAGCGTTGCAAAGAAGCTAAGCAACTCCTGCACGTCTTTTAATTGCAAGCCGCACAACCACAAAAGCCCAGTAGCTAGGCACTTGCTTGCGGCGTGTTGTAGTAGCGGCTGGTCTTGCATAAATATTATCCATCGATAAAACAGGAGTGCAAGTTTCGTATGCGCTCCTTTTTTGCTTTTACACCAGCGGCTTCACAGTCACGTAAGATGACGGGTCGTTCAAGATGCTCTGATTGCCATTAGTGATGACGCGCACGCTGATCACGTCGCCAACAGAAACACCGTTCAGAATGCAGGTTGCGCCAATATTGATGCTTCCAGAACTCAACACTTGGTAGATAATCTGAGACGAAACCGCGTCCTGCACGCCGTTAATCCAAATAGCCAATGTAGCCGAATCAAGGCCGGAGGTTGTTGGCCCACCTGTGGTGGTAACTCCAACGGAAATAATTGCGTCGGTTTTGCGCGTCGATGTAAACGTGGCTGAGGTTGGATTCACCGTAAAAGAGCTACCGTTAAATGCACCAGACGAAGTTGCCGATGCGGCATTTCCGTTAGCACCTGTCAGGCGGCAATAGCTCAGCTCAAAGTTGTTCGTAATAGGGGCGGCGATTAAAGCGGCGTAAATCTGCGCGCCAGTTGGCGCACCGCTGCCAGTCGAAGCTGGGCTATACGCTGCGCCGCTCCAGAAATACAAGGCATTTCCTGGAGTCAAAATAAAGAACGGCGATGCACCAGAGGCCGGTGCAGCAGTTGGCAGTACAGCGCCAGACGCTGGAGTTTGCGAAAGTGCCGCAGGGGTGCAGTTAAGAGACGCGCACACAGCCGTTTTTTCGGCTGCGGTCATGTCTTGTATTGCTTGCGCGATGCAAGATTGGTTAAGTAGGCCGGTAGTCATTTTTTAGCTCCTTAAGATAATGACGTTGATAAACTAGGTAGATTAGGCCGCGTTACTCGGCCTGTGCTTGATTGACAATACAGGACGGTACTCAAGCCCTGTGTCGTGCGTGCGGCTGGCGTAAACTTGCCAGCCAGCAAAAACAATAAAATTGCCCTTGCGCGTAGTTCTTATCCATTCGCCTGATGCGGTTTTGAAAAACTCTGCTTTATTGCCTGTGGACAAATCCCAGCCATTTGGCCAATGCCATCGAGCGCGTCGGGAAAACATGCTAACAAAACCATGGCCAAGGTTGCGTAGCCCAAACCAGTAATAAGCTGCGGCAAACCAGCCATACTTATCGTGGATGGCTTTTACCGTTTCTTCGTACATGCCAATAAGCTCGTCTTCATCAGGCGTGTCGTACCAGGAAAAAAATTTAGGCAAACTCTTTGCAGTGCGGCTTGTAAACAGCAGAGCAATTGGCACAATCATGGGCGCGCTTAAGGCAAACAGGTTGCCAAGCAGCACCATGAAAAATACCCAGACTGGCCCTGTCATTTTTTAACCCCGTTGTTTGTCTTCATCGTCACAATGGACAAAAGCTCTTCAATTCGGCCCTTATCTATTGCGCCAATGTTTGCAAGCAGTTCGGTAAAAACCTTGGTGCTTTCAGCCAGCACGTCAATATACGGCAGGCGCTCAGCGTCCTTAAAAAAGATACGGATTTCTGCGGCGTTTTTTCGATGATCTTGGTCTTTTGATGGATCGTCTTGCATCAGCATTTCTGCGTTGATTCGCTCCGACTTGGTGAGGCGCAAAAAGAACTCTCGCGTGGCGATATTAAACTGCTCCGGCTTGGCCGGAATAGGATTTTCTTTGAACGAAAACCCCATGCGTTTGGCAGCAGAATACCTACTGTCGTCGTCTTGAAATACGGCGCAGGTTCCAGCAGCGTTGTACAGATTAATAGTTTTCATGGTTAGCTCATCCAAAGTTCAATAGCGCCATTTGCGCCTGCAAAATCAATACCGCCGCCTGCGCCATGCGCGTCCGCGTCGGGCACTGCGCCAATACCACCAATACCATAAACAGAGCCGCCGCCTTGCAATGGAAGAGTAGGGCCTACATTATTAGGGTAAGATCCTGCTCCACCAGGAGACGACCCGCCAGAATATCCTAGCCCACTACCTTGCGAAGGAAAATTATTAGTTAGCCAGCCTCCAGCTTGATGGCTTCTTTTCCCGCCGCCGTTTGCAGCAAGGTGCCCAAAATACGATTCTCCGCCTGCACTAGCAGGCCATGGAGCGGCTGTACCGCCTGCGCCAATAATGTAGTCATACACATTACCGGCAAAAAGAGAAACAAAGAAAAGCATAGTCGCCCCGCCAGTTCCTGGCTCTTGGTACGTGCTACCAGATCCGCCGCCAGTAATGATTACTAGGTAGCGGCCTGATTTTTGGCACGTCCACGAACCAGACACTAAAGCTAGCGGGATTCCATTTTCCACGGGGAACCCAGTGGCTGGAGTTAAATTAGCAGTGATACCAAAACTCATGTTAATTCCTAGATAATGCGCCAGCCGCCGACAACAGGGACAAACGTCATACTGTTGTAGTAGCCAACTGTTGGTGCTGCGTATGGAAAAACAACAGATGCAGCGCCGTTAATAAACTCGCCGCCAGCGGCTGTAATTGTTGGACTAGTTGTGCCAGCAACCCATTGAATATGCAGCTCTCGGCGCGTTGCGGTAGACGATGCAGCAAGCGTTACAGCAAATGCTCCGGCGGTAGTGTCAATATCTACAACGTCATCAGCAAAGCTAACCGCGCCAGCCGTCACCATAGGGTCTGCAATTGTCGCCATGACGGGGGCGGTTATGCCGCCAGAACCGCCACAGCACGGGTCTGCGGGCAACGCCGTGATTGTGTGGCTACCATCACCGTAGACAGTCACAAATCCGTTGCCGTACTGGAAAGAGTTAACTACATGCGTGGCCGGACTTGCTTGCTGAACAATGATCGTTGGCATCGACGATATTGCGACCGACCCGGAAACAGTTACTACGCCAGCCACAGTAATTTCACAGGTACAAGACTTAGAGCTAGCAGTTTCATTTGCCGCGTAACCGGCCACTGCGCCGCAAATCTCTACAGCAATAGTATGGCCAGCACCCAAAGCCGGGTAAAGATACATACTGCCACCGCCGCATAGCGGCACAGCGACAGTCGCCAGCGGGTCTACAGCGTCGCCCGTCTGAAACGCATGCCCGCCATTTGGCAAAGCCAAGCTAGGCGACAAAATAGCCGGTGGTGCGACGGCGTTTGCCCATTGAAATTGACCGCAAGAATTGCGCTCTTCTTGCTGGTATTGAGACAAGATAGTCCGGGTTTGACCTGTAGCTACCCAAGCGCCGCAATCTGCCGTTTCTGTGGTCGTAGTCCCATTACTCCAAAAGTGCGTAATTAACGTGCCATTTTGGGAGCTGCTTGTTACGTGCGGAACTTCAACAATATTGACGGATGGAAGACTTCCAATATTTACAGAGCCGCTAATCACGCCATCAAAACAGCACGCCTCTCCTGGAGCCTCAGCCGCGCAGTTGCTACGGTTTGCCGCATAGCCAGCTACAGCGCCGCAAACCAAAACAGGTGTGGTGTGCTGGATACCCGCAGCGCTAGTTCCAGACGCTGGGTACAGAAAAAAGCCAGTCGCGCCACCAGCGCAAGTCAGCATTGACACTGTAGCCTCAGGGTCTACATTGTCGCCAGCTTGGAAAGCAAACCCGCCATCAGGCAGAGCCATGCTTGCGCAGTACGTTACTGTAGGCGGGATTACAGGCACTGCCGTAAGCGCCAGCGGGGGGAATACGCTACCAGCAGGTGCGGTAAATGTGCAGGTTGCAGCGTTGTAGTTTGCCTCAGCAGTTTGCAGTCGCACGTCGGCGATAAATGCGCCAAGGCTTGCATACGTGCCACCCTGCCAAACAAAAGGCGCAGCTAACGGGCATGGCAAGCCGGTTACAGTGGCGGTAACAGGAGGCGGGGGCGGTGCAGGTGGTGGTGGAGGCGGAGGAGGTGGCGCAACAACAGCAGCAGGCTCACACGCCTTGCATTGCGCGGCGCAGTTTGGCAGGCTGTCGCCAAAATAAATATCAGCTTCAACGGTTACTAGCTTATTGCCAACGTTCGTTCCGCTAACTTCAATCTCATAATCACCGCTTAGAGATACCACTGTCCAAGGCTGCTTAGCGCAAATGCAAACTTTAACCCCGCAGTCGGTCAGATATTCCCGGTCAACGGTAAGCTCACCGCTTGGCAAAACAATTTCGCAGTTGGTAGCTGTAACGTTCGCATTACCGTTTTGAACCTTGCGCACCATTTTGACGCACACCAGATCATCTGGGCCAAGGCCAAAAGCCTTGATCATCACAGGCTTGTCGGCAACGACAAACTCACCAGCCGCCCATGGTGCGGCTCCTGTCAAAACTGTGGAAGAACTTAAAATTTGGTTCATATCATGTCCGAGTTATTGCATTCTAGGCTATTTTTAATAAGTTTGCAAGCGCTTACTTACATAAAATATTTAAAGGTATGCAGGTTGCGCAAGGCACGCCTTGCAGTGTGCCGTCGTACCGGCCTGATTTCATGGCGGAAAGCTCCGGCGTGATGGTGTAGCAAAGCTGTCCGTTAGCCAAAGTTGGGTTGACCAGCGTTGCAAACACTGTTTTTTTACCTACGCGCTGTATTTTTAATGGTGCGAGCTGCGCGCCTTTTGTGGGTACGCACAGGGTTGTTCCGGTTATTGAGATGGGTTTCATTGAGATTTGATGATGTTCATTTGATTAATTACACGTTTTTGCAGCGCGCTTGTCGCGTCATTGCTGCGCTTGGTTGCAGCGTCTAGCGCTGCTTGGTTCTTTGTAGTTTTAAACATTCGTGTCGCTGCGCCCTTAATGCCTCTGGCTGCGCCTTCTTCTTTTTTTACTTGCTCTAGCAGCTTGAACATTTTTTTCTCTTGCGAATCAAGCTCTTTGCCTAGGCTTTGCTTGATGCCAATCGCATTAAGTTGTTCACGCTCTCGGTAATAGATTCTGCTAATCAGGTCTTCGCGGTTCTGCGTTTTGATAACGCGGTCAATGAAAACGCTCGGCTGTTCTTTGCCGCGTGCTTCTTTGGCCGGGTTGTCAATTTGCGCCTTGAGTACTTCGTTGATCGGGCCAATGCCGTAACCCTTGATGATTTCTCGCGCAGTTTCCGGGTACATATCCATACCCATTCCCGCCATAAATAGAGCAATGTCCTTGTACGTTTCCGGGGTCGTATTACGGCCTTCTAGCGCATTGGCCTTGTCTGGCTTTTCAAACCTTTGGTTTGTCATAGCCTGCCCAAATGCTGTACGGTCAAGCGCCACGTTCACCAGTGGTTTTAAAACCGATGGTGTCACGCTTTGTGTCAACCATACCAGCGGTTGCTGGCTGATACTGGCCTCACTCGGGGAAACAGGGGCGAAGGTTTTAAGGTGCAGCTTTGCTATTTCTGCCGCCGTCTCGGCTGCTGTTTGTTTACCAAGCAGCATCTTGTCCAGATTCACTGCATAGCCCCATGCCAGCATAGGAAGCCCAAAACCAATAGGAATGTTGACGCTTTTACCCTCTGTGCCGTACTTGATAACAATGTTTCGTTCAAGCTGGAAGTTGCTGGTTTCGTCCATGTGGTTAATGCCCAGCTCCTCGTCGTCTTCACCACTTCGTAGCAATGCGTAAAGCGCCATACCTGCCAGCATGTAGGCAGTGAATCGTGCTTTACCCCGGCGCGTAGCCAGTGTTTTTAGCAACTGGTGTCCACCCGTCGCAATGGGTTGGGCGAACATATAAACCGCCTTGATCGGCTTCATGGCCGTGCCGCCCTTACGGAAGTTCATCAGCTCTAGCGCCATGTTTGCAGCGCTTTTCCCATCAACCCCGTTTTGCGTCAGTGATTTGTATGCTGCAAACCCGCTAATAAGTTCCCAACTGTTGTTCCAAACTTCGATAACTTCCATGCTTTTCGTTAGTGCGGTGTGCTGGCCTGACAGCTTTTCAGCCAAAGCCTTGCCGTCTGCCGATAAGAAGTCGCCCCAAGTGCTGCCGCCGCCGTCTTGTAGGAATTGGATCAGCAAGGCTTGGTCTGGATTGGTTTTATCCAGTTTAAAGCGTGCCTCTAGCGGTGTGCCTTCAGCAATGACAGGGGTAACGACTTTGTGCAGCTTGCCCAGCGTAGCGGCTGAATTAGCCAGCATATCCCGGCTAACCTTGTTCATGTCGAGGTTAGGGTAATTCGGCAAGATACGTGTGCGAATGTTCTCTGACTTTTCCCACGTATCGCGCAGCGCGTTAACGGATGCAAAACCAGTCATGAATTGCGTGACCAATCGGCTCATGGTTCGAGTTGCAATGCCGATGTACTTCAAAAACGATGGGATAGGCTCAACCTGAGCGCTACGCAGTGCGTCGATAGCGTCTTTGTTGTTGAGGCCGTACACCCAAGCCTGCCCGTTCTTGCGGTAAAT
>JAYWHF010000415.1:0-3048 GCA_043777855.1 Gammaproteobacteria bacterium
TCTCGGGCTTTCTTCGATGCTACTCGAAGAGTGCCTCGTTTATGCAAAAAAGAATCACTACGACTTCGCCTATCTTGATGACGTCGTCCGCAACGCTATTAACGGACGACCACTGGAGCGACCAACGCTGTGCTTAACTATTGACGACGGGTTTAGCGATCAAACCAACGAGCTGGTGCCCCTTCTTTTAAAATATAACGCTAAACCAACTCTATTTGTGTTGACCGATTTTGTTGACGGTACTGACTGGCCTTGGGACTTTAAACTTGCCTACATAATCAACACCACTAAAAGTAAATCGCGCGCGCTAACACACCGAGGCCATAAGTTTGCACTTGATTTCACGTCAACTCACAGCCGAATAACAACACGGCGGACCTTAGTAAAATATGCAAAATACTTAACCAATGAGGCGCTTGCAGAATTTATGGTAGTGCTGGTAAACGAACTCCTTGTCGCAATTCCAGTGACGGCACCCGATAGCTACAAACCCACAAGCTGGGAGGAACTGCGTCACTACGAAAGTCTCGGTTTAAAAATTGGCTCTCATGCCTGCTCGCATCGCGTGTTTAACTCGTTGACCGCCGCCCGCGTGCGCGAAGAACTAGTGCATGCTCAAGGCAGGCTCAGCGCTGAGCTACATGCCCCATCAGAAGTCTTTTGCTTTCCGTCTGGCACCAACAAAGATTTCTCCACAGAACATGCTAACTTGGTGCGCGATCTTGGCTACATAGCCGCCGTCAGCGCGAACCCGGGCAACAATACGCCTGACTCCATAAAACAAAACCTGTTTGCCATTACTCGGCATACTTTTCCGAACACCCTAGCACTATTTGCACGCTACTCGTCTTGGTTAGAAGTTATCAGAGGAAAGCTGAGCTAGTGCGAACTCTTTTTTTATTAAATCTTTCGCAAGCAGATCTCAAGGCCAAAGAGACCTGTAAAACCTTTAACTTCAAAAATAGACTTTTATGAATTCAGACGTGGAATCACTCCAAAAACGACTCAAAGCAGAAAAAATAACTAAAGGCGAAGTAGCGAGCAAGTTTAAGGCGGTCGAGAAAAATTCGGAGGAACATTCACTGCTGCTAACAGCGATGCAAACTGTTTCAGAACGGATAAAATCCATAGAAAGCCAATTAAAAAACCTTGCTAGCGTTGCTCCGCCAATTTCTGACAAAACCATATTACTTTCTTCCCCTTTTGCGAATATTGCTCCGGACAACAACTGGAATAGTGCTTTTCATGTTCAACTTTTTGGAACTGAGGAATTTTCGCGCTGGGATGATTTTTTAAAACAACATAGAGCAACTTACCACTACAGCGCATGGCTTAAACTGATAAAAAAATCTTTTGGACACGAAAGCACTGTCATCGCCGCGATTGACGACGAAAATAATGTTCTTGGAGGACTGCCACTCACCTTTTTTTCCAGCAAAATATTTGGCAGATTTGCGGTCTCAGTTCCATTTTTAAACTACGGAGGCATAGTCTCGAATTACTTTAACGTAGCGCAAGCCCTAATGACTGAAGCTAACGCAATGTGTATAGAAAGAAAGCTTTCGCACATCGAAATTCGAACTATGCAGGCTGACCTCGCGAAAAACGCGCTCGACAAAAAAGTATCCATGGTTCTTCAACTGCCAAAAACTGATGACCTGCTTGAAAAACAGTTGGGCACTAAGTTACGCGCACAGTACAAGAAAGCTGAAGCACATGAACCGATTTACAGGGTGGGCAAATCAGAATTGCTAAACGATTTTTACGCAGTTTTTTCACGAAATATGCGCGATCTCGGCACACCGGTTTATAGCAAAAACTGGTTTTCAAATATTTTATTGTGTTCCGATATCACGTCTGCCATTTTAGTGGTTTACATGGATAGCGAACCTGTATCGGCGGGGTTTTTAGTGGGCAATGGGGCTATGTTGGAGATACCTTGGGCGTCGACTATTCACAGCGCTAATCATAAAAATGCCAATATGTGGATGTATCGTCAAATACTGTCTTATGCTATTCGAGAAGGCTATGAATTTTTCGATTTTGGCCGCTCCACACTAGACGCAGGCACCTACAAATTTAAGAAACAATGGGGCGCTTTGCCTTACCAACACTATTGGTATTATTTACTGGAAAGCGGTAAACAGAAGCCTGAACTTAATCCTGACAATCCTAAATTCAAACTTTTTATTCTTATATGGAAATTAATGCCGGTGTGGCTCACAAAAATAATAGGCCCACTCGTGATCAAGCACATACCCTAATACTTACTCGCTTCAAGGCCTTGTCATCCGGTGACTTTTCAACATTCAACAATCAAAAATCAAAAATCATAGCGAAATCCTGCACCCACAAACTGTTCGGTGTAAGGCTCTTCGCCCGCGAGGGTTTCTCTCTTCTCCTTGCTGATGTGACAACTTAGACTCACCCCTTTATTGAACTCATGCCTAAACTCAAGCCGAGTTATTTGCGAGTTAAAATCTTCACCAAACTGATTGTCAGTAAAATCATTCGTCGCTTTTGAAAATTTTGTTACCATTTTCGAACGATTTGATAACGCGTAGATAAAACCAAAATTCCATCCCTGCTGCGTCGATATTTGTTCACTGGGCAAATAGCGATCTTGTATCCGATAGCCCCCAACTACGAATGAACATAAATCACAGAGAGCACGAATATCCCAGTAAGCCTCAACACGCTTACGCTCGAAACGATCTATATTGCGGGCACTTTCATTGCCTACAGGCCGATCGCCGTCAGCAATCTGATTGCCACCCCCAAGCGACGCATCCGTGAGTTCTTGCAGAGCGCTCAGGGAAAAAGTTTGTATGCCGGTATTGTATGCGAGGTCAAATGCGTATTTTGGTCTACGATAAGCAGCATCGTTCTCAGGCTGCGATTGATTCACCCCTACATGAGCGCTATAGGAAATCTGCCGTAGTTTGCTGCTATACACAAGGTCAACATAACGATAACGATAATTTTCAGTTGGCGATTCTTTAAATTTAATATCCGTTTGCTGCGCAAGTATTTGCAAACCATCGGTTG
>JAYWHF010000416.1:0-8436 GCA_043777855.1 Gammaproteobacteria bacterium
TACGGCTATGCCATGAGATTAGCTCAGATTTATTGTATTTTTTACTGATCACAACCGGCTGATAAAACCTATGGCGTATTTTTCAACTCCCGTGCTTTAATTTCTTCCGCATAAGCTGATAAAACTTGCATAAAAATTGTTAGCATAGAGGGAAAACGAGCGGCGAGAACACCGGCAATAATCGCAATTGATGTCACCAAAAACGGTGAATGACCAGAAAAGCTTTCCATCACTTTAGCGATGGTCGCTGGCACTACATCTCTGCTAACGACATCCTGACGCGCCGGCGAGGCATTGCGGCTAAATGCCTTAACAAAAGCAAAAACTATAATAGGTACACAACAAACCAATCCCAGAATCACCGGTGCCCAAGTATCACCAAGATAACTTACGAGCCCGTGATAGGCGCCAACACTGATCCACACCACACCAATAATCGTGGTCGCCAACAACATTACAAGGCCAATAATTGACGCACGCAATTCCTGAAGGTGATCGCTAAGGTTCAACATATGAATTTTCTCCGGAATTTTAGATGCAAATTTTGATGTAAGTTTAGATTGCTGAATAGCGTAATTGGATTTAGCATACCTTGAGTGTTAAAAATTAATTAATTTGGCGCAACACATTCTCTTTTCTTCGCCTATAACCTTATCCCGTTACTCAACCGATACGGAGCTCCTAAGATGATTTACATTTTATTGATCGTGGCTTTAATCATTGCGTCATTGGTGCTGACTTACTCCCACGTCAAAACCTTATCACTTAAAATTGTGGCACTAGAAGCGCAGATGAAAACCTTAGAAAAAAGACTAGAAGAGAAAACCGTTAACTAAAATTGTATCTGCTTAATATTCCAATAACTCTCGTAAAGATAGCTCCTCCGAATAAAACGACTTACCGCTAAAAATCGTGGCGCTCTAGAAATCTGGCTTACATATTTCTTTGAATTTTTGACCCGTTTTGGGATGCGTAAATTCCAACTCTGTCGCATGCAACAACAAACGAGAGGCTTTGCTTTTTGTTATATGATCCCCATAAAATTCACACCCCAAAATGGGATGACCAACCGCCTGCAAGTGCAAACGCAGCTGATGCGATCGCCCAGTAAAAGGATGCAATACAACGCGCGTTGTATTTGCCGATTCGTCGCGAGACAACACCATAAACTCAGTCTTAGAACTTTTACCCGTGTCAGCGCAAATTTTATATTTGGGTCGATTATCCAAGTCCGCCGCAATCGGCAAATCGATTACGCCCTTTTCATCTTTCACTAAACCATACACTACCGCCGTGTAGGTTTTACGCACAGTACGCGCCTGAAACTGTTTGCTGATATGCGACAGCGATCCCTTATGCAATGGAATCACCAAAAGCCCGGACGTATCGAAATCTAGGCGATGAGCTGCGACTACTGCAGGATAAATTTTTTGCAAACGCACGATGACCGAATCATTATTCTGTGGATGGCGGCCAGGAACAGTCAGCAAACGTGCAGGTTTGTTAATGATGATAAATTCTGAATCGCGACGTAAAATTTTCACCTCGTCCAAACACGGTGGCAAGATACACAACCCTTCAACACTGTCAGCCATGAAAATACTCTTACTTTATTTAAGGAATTATGCTGTCAGCATCCGAGTCAGCCTATAACCAAATGCAAGGAATTTAGCACAAAACAATAGTTCCGATTGTCGCACTATTACAGTAGCCTAGCCTACCAACCTAAGCCTCTATTCTCGCGATCAACGGCATTTTGGTGTATTCTGCGCGCCTTGTTTAGAAGCAGCTATTCTTTTTCTTAAAAGCATTTTTATGCTGTCCCAAGGAATTAAAACCCCATGTACATCTACGACGAGTACGACCATAGCATACTGCAGCAGCGTGTCGCTCAGTTTCGCGATCAAACTGAACGCTTTTTGGCAGGCGACTTAAAGCCAGAAGAGTTTCAGCCATTGCGTTTACAGAATGGGCTTTACGTGCAGCGACTGGCCCCTATGCTGCGTATAAATGTACCTTACGGCATGCTGAACAGTGCTCAGATTCGCCGCTTAGCCCATATCTGTCGACATTATGACCGTGGCTATTGTCACGTAAGCACTCGACAAAATATTCAATTTAATTGGCCCGATTTAACTGAAGTTCCAGCCATCTTAGCTGAACTCGCCGAAGTGCAGATGCACGGCACACAATCCAGCGGCAACTGCATTCGCAATACTACGTCTGACCAATTCGCCGGAGTTGCTGAGGATGAAATTGTCGACCCTCGTCCTTACTGTGAAATTATTCGTCAGTGGTCTAGCTTTCATCCGGAGTTCGCGTTCCTGCCGCGCAAATTTAAAATTGCTGTGACCGGCTCGCAAGGTGACCGCGCAGCTGTGCAAGTACACGACATAGGCCTACAACTTTTGCTCAACGAAAAGCACCAAGTTGGCTTTAGAGTTTATGTGGGCGGTGGGCTAGGACGCACGCCGGTAATCGGCAGTATCATTCGAGAATTTCTCCCCGAAGAGGACCTACTATCCTACCTTGAGGCCATACTTCGTATTTATAACCTTTCAGGCCGCCGCGATAATAAATACAAAGCACGCATCAAAATTTTAGTTCGTGCATTAACGCCAGATGTTTTTACCAAAAAAGTCGAAACAGAATGGGAACAGCTGAAAGAGGGTTACAGCAAGTTGACGCAAAATGAAATTGAGCGAGCTAAGAGTTTTTTCACAGCTCCCGATTATGAAACCATCAACGAAAAAGACGCTAAAGCAGCTGTTGATGGCATTGCGAGCGACAATCTAGCCTTCAGGAGGTGGCTGGAACGTAACGTTCGCGGGCATAGAATTGCGGGCTACGCCGCCGTTACCTTATCGCTAAAACCGACGGGCGTCGCCCCCGGTGACATTACCGATAATCAATTGGAAATTATTGCCAATCTTGCCGACGAATTTAGTTTCAGTGAGGCGCGCACTACACACGAACAGAATATTGTATTAGCCGATGTGAAAAAAACAGACTTATTTCCACTGTGGCAAAAAGCTAAAGTGGCTGGGTTCGCTACGCCCAATATCGGAACTATTACAGATATTATTTGCTGTCCAGGCGGCGATTTTTGCTCTCTCGCCAATGCGAAATCTATCCCTATTGCCGAAGCCATTCAGCGCCAATTTGAAGATTTAGACTACGTCTACGATTTAGGGGATATCGACTTAAATATTTCTGGTTGCATGAATGCTTGCGGCCACCACCACGTTGGTCACATTGGCATTTTAGGTGTCGATAAATCCGGCAAGGAGTTTTACCAAGTTTCGTTAGGTGGCAGCGCGAGCAACGACGCCTCGCTTGGCGATGTTCTTGGCCCATCATTTGGTGCTGACGATATGCCTATTGTTATTCAAAAATTAGTTGATGTGTATGTCGAAAATCGCACGTCCGAAGAATTGTTTATTGATACTTATCGGCGAATTGGCGCCGCTCCATTTAAGGAGAAAGTCTATGCAAAACAATAGCTCGAGCATGATGATTAAAAATGGCGTCATCGCGGAAAATCCTTGGCTGCTAATCGCCAAACCCGAAGGTGATGCGGCAACGTTTAGCGTACCCGATGGTCAGATCATAGTTCCACTGAGCATCTGGCTCGCACAAAAAACCATGCTGCAAATACGCACCGATGTAGGCGTGTGGCTAGACAGCGATGAAACTGCAGAACAGATAGCCGATGACGTAGAGAAACTACCAGTGATCGGCGTAAATTTTCTAATTTTCATGGATGGCCGAGCTTTTTCAACAGCTCGCTTACTGCGTGAGCGCTATGGCTTTAAAGGTGAAATGCGCGCAGTGGGTAACTTTATTCACGATCAACTGTGCTACTTACGCCGCTGTGGCGTGAATGCATTTGTGTTCAATAACCCCGAAATCAATTTGCACGTAGCATTAAAATCCTTAAACGACTTTAACGAGTATTATCAGTCCTCGGTTGATCAGCCTCTGCCGCTGTTTCGCAGAAGAGCTTAGCCGCGCGCCGAACTTAAACTCCAAGAAAAAAGCACTTAACTTCCAGGAAAAGTGCTTAACTTTCGAGAAAAAAGCAATTAAATTTCGAGAAAAAAGCAATTAACTTACAAAAAAGCTACGCCTGTCAGTTAATGCCAGTCCGTAACTTTTTTCTTGTTCTAGTCATCAAATTTAACTACTAAAAAAGTTTCGAATCTTCTCAGCTTCTGCCAAGGTATCCTGCTTACCGAGCTCCATGAGCTCCGAAATAAATTCTGCCGAGAAGAGCAAATAACTCGCCGCCGTTGCACCGCCACCTTTTGCAGTGGCACCAATAGCGCGCAAAAAGAAACGCAAGCTTTTCGGAAGGTAACGAACGTTTCTGCCGGCGATTGCATCGAGCGGGCCAGAGGGTGAAATCACCATACTGTCCACAGCTCGCAGCTTGAGCCCCGCTTCAATCAACGTTGCCGGGGGAATCAACTTTATCAATTCATTCATGCGATCAAGATGCTCAATATCTCCCTCAAGAGAATCGACAAACGCGCTATTGAACAAGTGCCCAACAATCTGCCCCATGGACGGCGAGTGCTTTAGCGGCAACCTTTTTTTCGTTTTTGATGCTTTTTTGTTACCACTAACACCTACAACAAATAATGACTCCGCACCCAAATGCAAAGCCGGGCTGATTGGTGCCAATTGCCGCAAAGCACCATCGCCAAAATACTCGCGATTAATTCGCACGGCGGGAAATATCGTTGGAATAGCGGAAGACGCAATGAGATGCTCTAAACGAAGTAGCGTTGGAACACCACTTCGGCGATAACGGTTCCATCCGGGCAAATCAGAATGTCCTTGAAAAAAACTCACCGTGTGACCAGAGGTATAACCCATAGCCGAGACACTCACTGCAAGCAATTTTCCGCTCGAAATTGATCGCTCGATATTGTCGAATTGAATACGCGATCCCAGTAAATTCCACAGGGGAGAATTATCTAAGAGTGACAGCGGCCGCTGATGTCCAACACCTTGATTAAAGAGCGACAACCCCAACAACCCCATGCCTTTTAGCAAATCGCCCCAGCCGTATTTATAAACTTGGCCGATTTGTAAATTACTCCACATATGCGCTAAGGCATGCACTGACTCTTTAAAATTGCCCGGATGTGCTGCAAGTGCAAGCGCATTTATAGCACCAGCGGAGGTGCCACAGATAATTGAAAACGGGTTTTCAACGTTAGCTGGCAATATTTCAGCGAGCGCTTGCAGCACACCCACCTGGTAAGCAGCCCGCGCTCCGCCGCCGGATAGTATTAACGCTCTTTTCATAAACAAAAACCAAATAGTATGAACACTTGTTACCGCGGCTTCACAAGTAACAAAGACCCATCAACACCTGCGACTATCACTCGATCGCCAACAGCAACAGGACCGGTGAGCGCTGCATCCAATCGCGCCTGCCATTCTATGCCTGAGTAAGCAACACGACCCTGATCGCGCGTAATCGTGCATGTCACCAGCAAACTTTTACCAATCATGTCACTGCTTGTATCTGGCCCACCACCACTGTTTTGCAAATTTTTCAGCGGTTTCCACAAAATAATCGCACTTAGCACTGCGAGTACCGAAACCAGTAGAAGCTCAAGTTCCCAACTATGGTTACCAGTTAAACTTACTAATAATCCTGTGGCGACACAACCAAATGCAACAAACAACAAAGGCCCACTTAACCCCAAAATGCTTAGCTCTACAAATAAGCAGACACCCGCTACCGCATAAAGAAAGTGGTCATGGTGCGCAGAGAAATGTGCAATTACTTCATTCATATAAACCCGCTCTGCTTATTTATGAAGGTTAATGGCCGATGAAACTGCCATTGCCTGGGCAACCGTATTTGCAATATTCTCACTTGTTTTTCCATCAGTAAGTACCACCGTGCTTTCATGCGCAATCGCCCTGTGAGCCGCAATTGCTCCCTGCGCCAAACTCAATATCACTGCTTGTTGGCCGTCTTGCGTCGAAGCCGATTTGCCAATCGTTGTTAGTGCTTCAGCTTCAGCAATAGCGACTAAGCGAATTGCTTCTGCTTTTCCCGTTGCCTCAAGAATTTGTGATTCGCGGCTAGCCTCAGCCGCTAAAACTTGTTCAGACTTGGCGGCTTCAGCATCGAGAACACGTGCTTGTTTTTGACCTTCGGCGGTCGTAATGGCCGCTATTTTCACACCCTCAGCAGTGAGAATCGCTGAACGCTTTTGCCGCTCAGCCGTCATTTGCTTTTCCATATCCTCTTTAATTGACGGAGGAATTGCAATTTCTAGCAATTCAAATCGCAACACAATTAAACCCCAAGGCTGAGTAGCATCCTGCATGGCTTCTTGGATTTTTGCATTTATTGCCGAGCGATTCTGAAAACAATCATCAAGCTCCATTGAACCTATTGCATTGCGCATAGAGGTCATTGCCAACTGCGTACAAGCAAGTTTGTAATCGGTAATGTTATTCGTAGCGGCCGCCGCATCAATTACTTTTATAAACAACACGCCATCAATCATCAATGCGATGTTGTCTTTAGTAATGGCGGACTGTTGCGGAATAACCAACGTCTGTTCTTTTAGGTTTCTGTCGGCCTCAATGGATTCGATAAACGGCACAATAAAATTTAAGCCAGAGCTTAATGTTTTAGTGTATTTACCAAAACGATAGATAACATAGCCACGATTTTGCGGGACAAAATGTATACCTTTTTTTAGCGTAAAAAGTAGCACCGCCGCAATCCAAAACAAGTAACTTGATAACAACCCAATTAACGAATTCATATATTTTTTCCTATCAACAGTTTACGTGGATGTATGCCTCAGAGACTCTTTGCTATTTCTCGATCTCGCAGTTCGCGCCGAAGAATTTTTCCGACGTTACTTTTCGGCAAGTCTGTACAAAATTCCACAAGGTGCGGAACTTTGTAGGGTGTTAACTTAATTTTGGCAAAATCGCGTACTTGCTGCACCGTTAAATTAGGGTTCGACGTCACCACAAATGCCTTTACAGTTTCACTGCCTTCTTTATCCGGAACGCCAACTACTGCAGACTCAACTATGTCCTGATGGCTGCTTAAGACGTCTTCCACTTCATTCGGATAGACTTTAAACCCTGACACGTTAATCATATCTTTTTTACGATCAACAATTTTAATATAACCATCAGCAGCAATAACGGCAACATCACCACTCTTAAACCACCCATCCGCATCAATTACTTCAGCGGTAGCCTCAGTACGTTGCCAATAACCTTTCATCACTTGAGGGCCGCGAATACACAACTCCCCGGCTTCGCCAACGGATAATGTATTCCCTTGCTCGTCAATCACCTTGCACTCAGTGTCGACTAAGGGTGTACCCACAGTTCCAAGCTGCACGGCTTCATACGGGTTGGTCGTGACTACCGGCGATGTTTCCGTCAATCCATAACCCTCACTGATAGGGCGACCTGTTACTTCTTGCCAACGTTTTGCGGTTTCAGCAGTGAGTGCGATTCCGCCAGACGAGGTCAACCGCATGTAGCTAAAATCGAGTTTTTTGAAATTTTCGTTACGTAAAAGTGCATTAAATAAAGTATTCAAACCCACAAATAGCGTAAAGGGTTTATTTTTAAGCGCTGCCACAAAACCAACAATATCCCGCGGATTAGGGATTAGTAGGCTGTGATTGCCCATAGTAACGGCTGAGGTGCAATGCAGAGTAAACGAATAAATATGATAAAGCGGTAAAGGCGCAACTAAAAGCTCACACTTTTCACGAAAGATATTTTTCATGTGCGTATTTAACTGCAGCATGTTTGCAATTAAATTACGGTGTGTCAGCATCGCACCTTTAGATACTCCCGTTGTACCTCCGGTGTATTGCAATACCGCTATATCCTCCGCCGAAAGCGCAACTGGCTTCAAAGGTTTATCAGCAAAATGAAGAGCAGTCAGAAAATTAACTGGCTGAGCAAATGAAAACGTCGGTACTAATTTTTTTACATACTTAACGACAAAATTGATGAGCAGGCGCTTTACCGGTGGATGCAAGTCAGCAATCTCTGTCACGATTACGGTCTCTACAGATGTTTCATCAATAACCGCCGCCGCATTCTTAGCAATATTCGCCAATACAATCAGCGCCTTCGCACCCGAATCATTCAGTTGATGCTTTAATTCATACGCCGTGTATAAGGGGTTAGTATTGACAACAATCATACCGGCACGCATTGCACCAAACATAGCGACAGGATACTGAAGAATATTAGGTAGCTGTATGGCGACGCGATCACCAGGCTTTAGGTTAGTGTGCTGCTGCAGATAAGCCGCAAATTTCGCCGAAAGTTTATCAAGCTCACGGTAACTTAGCGTGTACCCCATGCAGCTAAACGCCGGCAGGTCAGCATAATTCTGACAGGCCTCTGCGAGCATCT
>JAYWHF010000417.1:0-8405 GCA_043777855.1 Gammaproteobacteria bacterium
CAAGCGTTCGCGATTATTAATTAAATCAACGCGCATTCCCAAGCCAGAAAAAATAGACGCGTACTCACATCCGATAACACCAGCACCGTAAATAATGAGGTGCCGTGGCGTATGCTTCATGTCCAAAATTGTATCGCTGTCATAAATACGCGGATGCGTAAAATCTATTTCGGCAGGACGATAAGGCCGCGAACCCGTAGCGATAATAATATTATGCGCGGTAAACATTTCGACAGCGCCGTCAGGTAAAGTCACGCGTACCGTGTGCGCATCTGCAAATGAGGCGTCGCCAATATGTACATTGATCCGGTTGCGAACATAAAAATTGGTATGCAGCTCAACTTGTTTCGGAATGACTTTAATGGCCGACTGCAAGACTCGGGGAAAAGTTAAACGGCGGCTATCACCTATCTCGCGAAATAAGCTATCCGCTTTATAGTGAATAATTTGTTTAACAACATGACGTAAAGACTTGGAAGGAATCGTCCCTTTGTGAGCACAGTTGCCACCGACTAGCGCACTGTTTTCGATAATCCCAACGATTTTCCCCGACTTAGCCGCCGCTATTGCCGCACTCTCCCCAGAAGGGCCTGAACCAATGACTAGAACATCGTACATATAATTAGCCACTTTCTTACCCTCTCTCTCACTTTTACATGCATTAATGATTCCATTGTAGCAACGAAAGCATGATGGCGCCGCATCAAATACCTATCGTTAATCAGATGTTTAAAAATATGCCAATTTTTAAACATCTATATGAATAGCAGATCCCCGTAATGCCTTTTAATCCGATTTAGAACTCCTAAAACCCAACTGCAACGCACCCACATGGCGCAGTAAGGAATAATTTTTGGCAGCAATTTTCTGAGGAGGTGCTAAGGTTATTGATAGATCATTCGCACACTAAAGCACCGAATACTCGAACAATTCAGGAAATGAGAATGGCAAAAATATTAATTGTCGATGACTCCAGCGACACGCGCGGAGAAATCGTCGAATACTTCCGAAGCCAGGGTATCGACGTCGATTGGGCTGTGGACGGGCAGGACGGCCTGACAAAAATTCAGCAGGACCCTGAATTAAAACTAGTACTTTGTGATGTTAATATGCCCAATATGGATGGCATCACAATGCTGGAAAAGTTAAGAGAGTCGGGCAACCTCGTAACGGTAATAATGTTAACGACAGAAGAGAAACCCGAAATGCGAGAGAAAGGCAGAGCTCTGCAGGTACGGGGCTGGATTGTAAAACCTTTTAATGGCAGCTCCATTATAAATGCTGTTAGAAAGATGATTGAGTGAACTTATTTGTCATATTCGGCCTTGCTAGTCAGACGGTGAAATGTTGCCCAAACCAGATTAAATGTTACATCGCAAGCGTTCTAAAGCAATCCATAGCCTAGAGAGGAGAAGTAAATGGCAGAGATATTAGTTGTCGATGATTCGAGCAGTGTGCGGAGTGAAGTCAGTGAGTATTTGATAACGCACGGTATCGACGTCATTACCGCCGTGGATGGGGAAGATGGGCTCGCAAAAGTTCAGGCTAACCCAGCATTGAAGTTAGTGATGTGCGATATCAATATGCCCATTATGGATGGCCTCACCATGGTTGAACATGTTAGAGAATTAGGCAACCAGGTTCAATTTGTCATGCTCACAACTGAGGACAGCGCTGATATAAAACTGCGAGGGAAAAAATTAGGCGTGAAGGGATGGATCGTAAAACCTTTCAATGGTGCATCAATCATTGGCGCTATAAAAAAAATGATCGAGTAAACGATCTAAGAGTCTATCTTTCTGTTTAAATTTCTGGATCGCTTGCAATGACAGAACAAAGTGCGTCGCGCAGCGCATCAATAGAAACCGGCTTAACAATATGCCCATCCATTCCTGCCTCTCGGCTCTTGGCGCCTTGATTGGCCATCGCGTGGGCACTTAGCGCAAATATTTTAGTGCGCGGCGCCCGGCCTTGCTCTAATAGACGAATTTGTCTCGTAGCATCATAGCCATCCAACAAGGGCATCTCGCAATCCATAAATATCACGTCGTAAGGAACAGAAGCGGTTTTAATCGCGTCAATCGCCTGCACACCATCACTCACCAAATCGGGCGTCACTCTTATTCGCTTTAGCATGTTTAACACAACCAATTGATTCACGTGATTGTCTTCAGCGACGAGAACTTTTAAGCCTGACAGGTCAACGGAAGAACGCTCTTTAGGTTGCCAATCATCCACTTGTTGCGAACCCGTTAATGCACGAGCGAGAGCTTTACGCAAATGATTTGCTGGGATAGGCTTTTCCAATGAGGCAACTATGCCACTATCAGCGGCAAGCCTCGCTTTTTGTTGAGCGTTACGGGCAGAAGTCACCAATAAATGAGGGATGACTTTCTGTTTATATAACGCGCCCAATTTGCGCGAAAGGTCAAAGCCATTTGTGTCTGGCAACGCGAGATCTATCAAAGCAATATCGACGCAAATGCGCTGTAAGGCCAAGCCCTGAATTTTTTCTAAGGCACTTGCACCGGAGTTCGCACTGTAAACATGCATACCCCAGTCGGTCGCTAAAGTTGTCGTTACGGTCACGAAGTCATCATGATCATCAACAATAAAGAGGGTTTTGCCAGTGAGCTCCTTTATGACCTCTTCTACCTGCTCAATGCGCTGATTGTCGGCACGTTCAACAACAATTTGAAACCAAAAAGTAGAGCCTTCTCCTGGCGTGCTGTGCAACCCTATAGTACCGCCCATGAGTTCCGACAATTGTTTGCAAATCGCCAGACCCAAGCCCGTTCCACCATAATTTCGTGTTGTCGATGCATCTGCTTGTACGAAGGAGCGAAACAATTTTTGCTGTTTCTCTTCGGAGATACCAATACCAGAATCGATTACCTCGAATCGCAAGGTAAGCGAGTTCTCTACCTGCTCTAACAATTTCGCTTTTAAACTTACACTCCCAGACTCGGTAAATTTAAATGCGTTGCTGAGTAAGTTGATAATAATTTGTCTTAACCGCGTAGGGTCACCGATAACTAATTTAGGGACGCTAGGTTCCAATAGAGCCACCAACGGCACCTTACGATCAGACGAGCTCAGCGTAAACACCGAAACACATTCGTCGATCAAATCCTCGAGATTGAAACTGACTTGCTCCAACTCCATCTTCCCCGACTCGATTTTTGAGTAATCAAGAATGTCGTTAAGAATGGCCAGCAAAGCCCTGCCAGAATTATAGATAGTATGAACATAGTGAATTTGATTCGGCTCCAACCGCGTTTCTTTGAGAAGTTCGGCCATCCCAAGCACCCCGTTCATGGGGGTACGAATTTCATGGCTCATATTCGCTAAAAACTCGCTTTTTGCTCGCGCTTCAGCAGCGGACAAGCGCGCCTGCTCCAACGCGTTTTGCTCAGCTTCCTTTAATTCGTTGATTCTGGTGACGTCGCTGATGATCACGGTGAAAATGATTCTACCGTCGTGCATCAGCTTGTGAGTGGCAAGCTCTAGCTGGCAAGGAATACCTTCAATGACAGTTTTGAGCTCATAGTGGCCGTAGCAGGATTCGTAGGCGGCGAGGTATTCCAAATACAAACACGGAGAGGATGAAACGTCATCGTTTACCATTAAATCAAGGCCACCACGAGCCTGAACTGGCGTAAACACCTCGTGCCCCAAAGCACTGAGCTCTGGTAACAAATCCGATAACTGAAGGCCTTCAACATCACCTTCGTTTTTATTGAATATAGTTCGAACTTGCGCAGTAACGGTTTCGATAACACCATCACTATTAATTGCCACCAACAAAAAGTTGGCAACTACTTTAAGAATGTCAAATAGCTCACTTTGCTTTATAGCCAAAATTTGAACTCGCGTTGTTTTTAGGTCGGTAAAGCTCAAGTCGTCAAAATAAGTCTAGACGTATATTGGTCAGTTACCGCATAAACTTTCAAACTATTTTCGAAGGAGTATCACCTATAACAATTAAACCTCATAGCGATTTGTCACGCCCACCGCACATTTATCGAACCTGTCGACGTTTGCGGTTATAAGTCATCCCGTATTAAGCCACCGACCATGAGACGTAAAACCGTCTCAGACAATGCAAAATGACCTGACTTCTCAAACAGCAAACCAGAAATACTCATTTATTGAAACCTAAAAAATCCATTTTCTCTCGACCCGCAGGTACAATGGCGCCCTCTTAACACCACGGTAAAAACTGTAACAATGACGCGCCTCACACCTTTCACTCCACCTATTTCAATTCGTCCCGGCAACAAACAAAGCTGGGGGCAACTACAAGGCAGCACCCAAGCGCTTACCATTTTACAGGGCGCCTATTTGACCAAGGGGCTTAGTCTGGTCATCGCCGCCGATGCTAGCAGCGCCAACCGGCTAGAAAGCGAGCTACAATTTTTTAATGTCCACCATGACTTTGAGATTCTCCATCTAGCCGACTGGGAAACGCTTCCCTACGACACCATTTCTCCGCATCAGGATATTATTTCCGATCGATTAAAAACACTTTATCAGCTGCCAAATATTCAATACGGTATTTTAGTCGTCCCGATTACATCGTTGTTACAGCGCTTGATGCCTGCGGATTATTTAATTGGCAACAGCTTAATGGTTGAATGCGGCCAAGAAATTAACATCACCACAATGCGCAGTAATTTTGAAAAGGCGGGCTATCATTTTGTCGACACTGTCTACGAGCATGGGGAATACGCGATACGCGGGTCCATCATCGATATCTATCCGATGGGTAGCGATCATCCCTATCGCTTGGATTTATTTGATGACGAAATTGAAACACTACGCACCTTTGATCCGGAAACACAATTAACTATTCTTCAGGTACCACACATTCAGCTGCTACCGGCTAAAGAGTTTCCGCTGGATAAAAATGGCATTAGTCAATTTAAGAAACAGTGGCTCGAAAAATTTGATGTGAATCACAAAGCCTGCCCCATTTTTCAAGATGTCAGCGCCGGCATCTCACCTTCAGGCATCGAATACTACTTACCTTTATTTTTTGAAAAGGTCAGCAGTCTTTTCGATTATCTCCCCAGCACTACCCAAATTTATGCCATCGGTGATATCGAAAAATCCGCCGAACATTTTTGGTTGGAACTGTTGCGCCGCTATGAAAGTCGTCGTGTTGATCCGCAGCGCCCTATTTTGCATCCGAAAGATATTTATTTACAAATTGATGAATTCTTTGGTTTGCTAAAGAATTATTGTCGTACCTTTGTGACTAGCGCAACCTTGGAAGAAAAACCTGGGAACGCTAATTTTACAACGCTAACGCCGCCTAACTTATCTATTCGTGCACAAACTGAAAACCCTCTCACCGCCGTACAAACATTTCTAATGGATTACTTGCCAACATCGCCTAAAACGGCTGGCCGTGTTTTATTTTGCGCCGATTCCGCGGGCCGACGCGAAACGCTACTTGAATTACTGAGCCGCATTCGTATAACGCCAACTCTCGTAGACAACTGGAACAGTTTTATCGATGGCGATGACCGCATAGCCATTACGGTTGCCCCACTGGAGCAAGGCTTATTGCTCGCTGAGCCCGCTCTCGCAATCATTACCGAAACCCAGTTATTTGGCGAACGCGTGCAGCAACAGCGTCGCCGCAAACAGGCGCAAGACAATACTGATTTAATTGTTAAAAATTTAACGGAATTAAAAATAGGTTCACCTGTGGTCCATATTGACCACGGTGTTGGCCGTTATCGTGGGCTGGAAACTATCACCATCGATGACCAAACGAACGAATTCTTAACCTTAGCCTATGCCGATGAAACCACGCTTTATGTTCCCGTTTCTAACCTGCATTTAATTAGCCGTTACAGTGGTGCCGACGAAGAATCAGCACCACTACATAAATTAGGCACCGAGGCTTGGCAAAAAGCTAAACGCAAGGCCGCCGAACAAATTCGCGACACCGCTGCAGAGTTACTCGAGGTTTATGCACGCCGCGCCGCGCGCAAAGGCTTTGCATTCGCCGACCCTAAAGAGGCTTATGTCAGTTTTGTAAGCAGCTTTCCGTTTGAAGAAACGCCAGACCAACAGCGCGCAATCGAAGCCGTTATTGCTGACATGCTCTCGCCAAAACCTATGGATCGTTTGATCTGTGGCGATGTCGGTTTTGGAAAAACTGAAGTGGCGATGCGCGCCGCATTTGTAGCGAGCCATGCGGGCAAGCAAGTGGTTATTCTGGCGCCAACGACATTATTGGCGCAACAACATTTTGAGTCTTTGCGCGATCGTTTTGCCAGCTGGCCCATTACGATTGATGTGCTATCCCGATTTAGAACAGCGAAAGAAACGGAAGAAGTTCAACAACGACTTGCTGAAGGCAAAGTTGATATTGTGGTAGGTACACACAAATTATTATCGCCCGATATAAAATATAAGAATCTTGGTCTGCTCATTATTGATGAAGAACATCGATTTGGCGTGCGGCAAAAAGAACAACTAAAATCGCTTCGCGCCGAGATAGATATTTTAACGCTGACTGCCACGCCTATTCCTCGCACCTTGAATATGTCGATGGCGGGCATTCGTGATTTATCAATAATTGCAACTCCACCGGCAAAACGTTTGTCAGTAAAAACCTTCGTGCGCCAACACGATGAAACAATTATTAAAGAAGCCGTGTTGCGCGAAATTTTACGCGGCGGACAAGTATACTTTTTGCATAACGAAGTTAGCACCATAGAAAAAACCGCGCGCGAGTTGCAAGAGCTCGTCCCCGAAGCGCGCATAGTCATAGGTCACGGCCAAATGCCAGAACGCGAACTGGAACGCGTTATGTCAGACTTCTATCACAAACGATTTAATGTGATGGTATGCACCACGATTATCGAAACAGGCATAGATATTCCCAGCGCCAACACGATTGTTATTCATCGCGCTGATAAGTTTGGTTTAGCGCAGCTACATCAACTTCGCGGTCGCGTGGGGCGTTCGCACCATCAGGCCTACGCCTATTTAATGACGCCAGATAAACGCTCAATGACCGCAGACGCCATTAAACGCCTTGAAGCTATCGTCAGTGCGGAAGAATTAGGTTCTGGCTTTACACTTGCCACTTACGATATGGAAATTCGTGGCACGGGGGAGCTCTTGGGCGACGAGCAAAGTGGCCAAATTCACACCATTGGTTTTTCGCTATATATGGAAATGCTCGATCGTGCCATCAAAGCCATACGTCAAGGTAAAATTCCTAACCCTAATAAAGACTTTGAGGGGATGGTCGATGTAAACTTACGCATTCCGGCCCTAATACCTTCGGATTATTTACCCGATGTTCACTTACGTCTAGTTATGTATAAACGTATTGCCAACGCTGAAACTGACGATGCTCTGCGTGAACTTCAGGTAGAAATGATAGACCGGTTTGGCTTATTGCCTGAACAGATCAAAAATCTCATTCGAGTGACGCAAATTAAACTTACCGCCCAAGCGATTGGCATTACAAAACTTGAAGCAAATGCTCGTAGCGGGCGGATAGAATTTTCAAGTGATACCCGCGTAGAGCCACTGAGCATCGTAAAGCTCGTACAGGCTGCGCCGCACATTTATCGTTTGGAGGGAGCTAACCAATTGAAATTCACACTGGCGATGGATACCGCTGAACAGCGGCTACAGCAGATTGCAGACTTACTCAAAAAGTTAGTGTATTAGGAAACCCATATGAACGACGTTTATAAAATACACCTCAAGAAACGGTTCGCTATAGCGCTGACAATCCTTGCTTGCATGTGCCTGCAACAAACTTATGCGCAAGATAACAAATCAGAAAGCCACGTGCGCAGCTACCAAGTTGAAATGATTATTTTTTCTCGCAGCGAAAACAGTCGTCAAGAGCTTTGGCCAAAAGATATCAACCTTACCTATCCCGATAATTTAACTTTTTTAATGCAACCTGAAAACAACAACCTTGAAAACTTTAATCTCTTGCCGGACGATCAGCGTAGACTGAATGCACAGGCAAGTGTCATAGCCAGAAGCGGTAGCTATACCTTGCTATTTCATCAGGCTTGGCGACAAATAGTTTACGCAAAAAACACACATATTTTTATCGGCGGCGGAAAAGTTTTTAACGGTCATCAAGAACTAGAGGGCAGTATTAGTATCAGCGTAGGGCAGTTTTTAAAACTTCAAACCAATCTTTGGCTAACACAATTTTCACCGCTGACTGTTGCGTCTGCACAATCGACTTCCTTAGTGGTCGGCGAAAAAAACGCTGAAGCTTGGCCAGAACTACCGGCCCTACTAAACGCAGAGCCCGCGTCTCTTGAGCAAACCCAGGCTTATGTTACGACGAGAATTGTAAAAATCACTCAACAGCGCAGCATGCGCAGCAATGAAATTCATTACGTTGA
>JAYWHF010000418.1:0-3030 GCA_043777855.1 Gammaproteobacteria bacterium
GGTTAAAACCAACGGTGCAAAGTATTGGCGGCTTAAATATCGCTTTGATGGGAAGCAGGCAAGCCTATTTTTTAACCAACAAACGCAACCCGCGTTAGCCAGTAGTCAGACTCTTTGGGCAATGCTTGCTTGATTGCTGCGTCTGTGAGCGCCATTGGTGCTACCAAAATTGAAACGAATCGAAGGTAGCACCAAATGCAGCACCGTTTTTCGTGGATGGGAAGGGATTAGGATGGACGCCACAGGACAAGCAGATATAAAAAAACCCGAACTTACGCGGGTTTCAGAGAGTTTTTAGGTGTTTCTGGATAGTACTGAACTCTAACTGGATGGTACTGAACTCTAAAATGGTGCCCAGAGCCGGATTTGAACCGGCACAGCTTGCGCCACCAACACCTGAAGCTGGCGTGTCTACCAATTTCACCACCTGGGCTGCTCGGCTTGCATCTTGTTAGACCTGCAAGGCCGCGAACTATAAATATCGCCCCAAGGGTTGTCAACGCGCAAACCGTTTTATTTGTGGGTTTGTCGACGCGGCTACCCTATAATTCACCCCAGTTTAATTGGGTGGCAATCTGGCCGCCAAACATCATCACAGGACACCAACCTTGACCAAACGCAAATCCCCTCATGCCGACCCTTTTGCTCAGCGCGAAGCCGAAAAATATGAAAACCCCATCCCCAGCCGGGAATTTATTCTCGAGCTACTCGATAGTGCAGACACACCCGTAACCCACGAACACATGTGTGAAATGTTAAAGCTGCACGATGAAGACCAAGTAGAGGCATTGCGGCGCCGCTTAATTGCCATGGCGCGCGACGGTCAACTCATCAGTAATCGCAAAGATGCTTACTTGCGTCTGGATAAAATTGATGTGATTCGCGGCCGGGTTCAAGGGCATAAAGACGGTTATGGCTTCGTTATTCGCGCCGATGGTGGTGAAGATATTTATTTACATAACCGTCAAATGCGCAAGGTATTTGATGGTGATGAAGTGCTAGTTCGACTATCCGGCGAGCAATATCGCGGCAAAGAAGAAGGCGCTATTGTTGAAGTGCTAGCACACAACACCACACAGTTAGCGGGACGTTTTTACAACGAAGATGGCGTGCAATTTGTGCGCCCAGAAAACGCACGGATTACACAAGATGTAATGATTCCCTTTGGCGCTTATGGTGGCGCGCTGCATGGCCAAATCGTGATTGTAGAAATCACCCAACAGCCGGACAAGAGTCGCCTGCCCATGGGCCGCGTTTTTCAAGTCTTGGGCGACCATATGGCACCGGGCATGGAGATCGAGCTCGCCATTCAGTCGCACGGAATCCCTTACGTTTGGCCGCAAGAAGTTAATACTGAAGCCGCACTTTTGCCCGTGGAAGTGGCAGAAGATGATAAACAACATCGTGTAGACGTGCGCCACTTACCCTTCGTCACCATCGACGGCGAAGACGCGCGCGATTTTGACGATGCCGTTCTGTGCGAGCGTCGCCGCGGCGGTTGGCGCTTATGCGTGGCCATTGCCGATGTGTCGCACTATGTTCAGGTAAACAGTGCGCTGGATTTTGAAGCGAGGGCTCGCGGTAATTCGGTATATTTTCCCGACTACGTTGTACCCATGCTGCCGGAAGCCTTATCAAATGGTCTGTGCTCATTGAACCCGCAAATTGATCGCTTATGTATGGTTTGCGAAATGACTATCAGCGATGCAGGGAAAATTACTGGCTATCAATTCTATGAAGGCGTGATGCATTCCCATGCGCGCCTAACCTACACCAAAGTGGGTGAAATTCTCACCGGTGAGGGCGATGCCGCAAAAGCATTGCGCGAAGAATACAGCGCCGTAGTACCTCAACTTAAATTGTTGCACCAACTGTACAAATGTTTGCGCATTGCTCGCGATGAGCGCGGCGCAATAGATTTTGAAACGGTAGAAACTCGCATTCAATTCAACGCAGAAAGAAAAATAGAACGAATTATTCCGGTGAAACGTAATGACGCACATAAATTAATAGAGGAGTGTATGTTGTGCGCCAATGTCTGCTCAGCAAAATTTTTAGAGAAGCATGATCTGGTCGGGCTATACCGCGTACATGAAGGCCCAACGGAACAAAAGCTGGCAAACTTGCGTGAATTTTTGTCCGAGTTAGGCTTAGGTTTGGCAGGCGGCAGCGAACCAACATCGGGTGACTACCAACAACTCATGCAAGCCATCCAAGGCCGCAGCGATACACACATGATTCAAACTGTAATGCTGCGCAGCCTGCGCCAAGCCATGTATCAAGTTGAAAATCGCGGTCACTTTGGCCTAGGCTATGAAGCCTACACACACTTCACCTCACCCATTCGTCGCTATCCGGATTTGTTAGTGCATCGCGCCATTCGCTCTGTCGTGCGCAATGATGCACCAACTACACATGTACGCCGCGTAGAGGGGGCCGCGGTGATTCCGCAACGCGTTATTTATCCCTATTCGCCAAGCGATATGCTCGTTTTTGGAGAGCAGTGTTCACTCACTGAGCGCCGCGCCGATGAAGCCACGCGCGATGTTGTAAGTTGGCTGAAATGCGAATTTTTACGCGATCAAGTTGGCGCTGTATTTAGTGGTCATGTTAGTGCTGTTACCAGCTTTGGCTTGTTTGTCGAGCTGAATGATTTATACGTTGATGGATTAATTCACATTACTGCACTGCCGCATGATTACTATCGCTTTGAGGCCGCGCAACATCGGCTGGTCGGCGAGCGAACACGAAAAGTATTTGGCCTTGGCGATGAGCTGGTCGTGCGAGTTGTGCGAGTAGACTTAGAGAATCGCAAAATAGATTTTGAATTGGAATCAGAAAATGCTGTGCGCATTGCTAAATCATCGGTGCAGCCGAAACCCACCAAAAAAATCGGTGGAAAATCGGGCAGTGCTAAGACCTTCAATGCTAAGACGTCCAGTGCTAAGGCTTCTGGCGCCAAAAAGTTTGACGCTGATACTGGCGGCACAAAAAAATCGGCCTCGACCAAAAAATCTGTTGGCGGCAAGC
>JAYWHF010000419.1:0-3027 GCA_043777855.1 Gammaproteobacteria bacterium
ACCCGTAGTATCTATGACCGAAGGCAATACGATTTTGGTTCGCGGTACCGCGAGCGATACCTACTCGGTAAAAAGTGTAAAAGTAAATGGCGTAACGGCTACAACTAGCGATGGTTTTGCGAATTGGCAAGCCACAGTTCCGCTAACAGATACAACAGCGCCGCTAACGGCAACCACAGAGAATACTGTGACTGTGGTGACGGAAGATAATGCGGGAAATATCGCGACGGATGCGGCGCATGTAGCGATTCGGCAGGCGCCGATTAGCAGTGCGTTTCCGGATGGGGACAATGAGTTTGCTAAAGTAGATGCGATAGTTATTGATAGATTTGATGGCAGAAATAGGTTGTTAACGGGGCAGAATGCTTCCAACGGAAAGATTATGAGTGTCGATTTGGCTACCGGTAAGCGTACTGTGTTTGCAGATTTTAGTGGCTCGGGGATTGGGAGCTTAAAAGGTTTGGCGATTAATAACGTAAATAAACATTTGTACGCTGTTGAATTAGATAGTCCTGCAAACGTCATTGATGTCGATTTGTCTGACAGTGCTAAGTACACTGCTTATGCTGCCACTAGTTATGCAGATTTTAATGGTGTGGTCTTGCATCAATCGATGGGCAATACAAAAATTGCTATATTAAATATTGAAGGTGCGATAGTGACTACAACCCCTCTATTTGCAAGCTTTGATCTATTTTCCGATGCTGCCCAAAATAAGCCAGATTCGCTTAATCCAATTGTAGAAGCATCTGCTTTTACATTTGACAAAACTCATAGTCGGTATTTAGTTCCTGACCGCACAACAAATGTCATTTTTGCTGTGGATGCAACTACGGGTGCTAGAAGTATTTTTTCAAGTAACAGCGTGGGTACTGGTGATGCTCTTTCTTCTCCCACAGTTGGGTCGATTAGAGCGATAGCGATTGACGATGTAAAGCAACGTGCAATTGCTATTGAAAGCATAAGCGGAAAAGTGTTCTCAGTTGATCTCGCGACGGGCAATCGTAATATGATTTCACAAGTAACAATAGATACTGCTACTCAAAAATTTCTCAACGGAATAGCTGTCGATAGTTTAAGTGAGTCTATATTCGTAGGGAATTCTAATCTTCATGGTATTGTTAGTCTTGATTTAGTGACAGGTCAGCAGGTTGTTTTTTCCAAAGACGCTACGTTACCGTAATTTTAAGGATTATCTAGCGCAGAAAATTCTGCGCTAGAGTTTCAACCATTTAAAGTCAGCGTGATAATTACTGCAAACCCGCGTTGGGTGTTTATATGAGAAGGTTTGTTTTGATTAGATATTTTTTTAGTTTGCTTATTTTTATTTTTGCAACTGGAGTTTTTGCAATGAGTATAAGTGATATTGGCAAAGTGTGTCTGTTTTCAGGTATTTCTGGCGTTATAACCTTAGATGGAAAGTTTGTGGCAGGTGCAAAATTGGTTAGAACAGCTGATCGAGATGGCATCAAAACTGATGAAATTATAACGGATGAAAAGGGCTTTTTTAAACTCCCGCCCCTGTTTGAGCGGACTGTTACGAAGCATCTGCCAATGGAGTTTGTGGCTTCGCAGGAAATTATGGTTTATTACAATGGTAAGAATTATAAAATGTGGAGTGGCGTAAAGCGGCAAAGAGAAGAAAACTCTGAGGCTCGCGGTAAACCACTCGCTGTAAAATGTGAATTAAATAGTGATATAAAATATGTCACTATTGGAGCTACTTTCATTCATAGTCTTTGTGTTTGGGATGTTGAATCTGATCCACCTATCGACTGGGAAAAAATGGGATATTTCGATGAAGATTTAGATGGGTCGGAATCAAAATAAAATATTCAGTTACTAATTAACGAAGGGAATAATTATTATGGCAAACCTTAATCCTCTGCTTACAGCAGAGCTTGCAAGTGGGGTGTATGCTTTAACCAAAACCGATTCCATAGATGCTGCTATTGTGGAGCTAAATCGTAAATTTGGAGTTGCGTTCACTTTCTCCGAAGAAACTCTGCTAAAAGCCAAAACGGGAGGCCCTTGGTTTATCAAATGCCAAACCGCTTTTGGGTTTACTTTGCTCGGTAAAGGTCAACTTAAAGGCCACGCTTTTTTTATTTTTCGTGGTACCCAATATTTGGCGGACTGGTTGACCAATTTAAATATAACTGCTTCACGCAGTTCGTCAGGCCAGCCAGTGCATGATGGTTTTAATATGTCTTTTAACACCATGTTGCCTAAGCTTGCCGAGTTTATGAATGTTGTTAATAAAAGTAATATCACTCACATTCATTGCATTGGCCATAGCCTTGGAGGTGCCTTGGCGACCCTCTGCGCTGATTGGATTCAAAGTGCGCACAATCGCAAGCCTTATATCTATACCTACGGTAGCCCCCGTGTTGGTCTTTATGGGTTTTCTAGTTTAGTGACTAGAAACCTAGGTGCCGAAAGAATTTTTCGGGCCTATCACAAAACCGATATAGTGCCCTGTATTCCCATCTGGCCTTACATGCATACACCCAACTCCGGGCAAGATTACTTTCTGCCGTCGCCAGGTTTAGTGCCTATGGCCGAATACCATGGCATGAATCATTACATAGAATCTGTTCGGAACAAAAGCTGGAGTGCGTTGGCGGCGTTACGCTCCGAGCAAAAATCCGATGCAGGTGTTTTGCAATGGTTAAAATCCAACTCGCCGGTTGCCATTACAATTCCCGTATTAGAGTGGTTAAATCAGGCAGTAATTTATGTGTTAAAAAAATGCTTGAATGGAGCTGCTTGGTTAATCTCTGAAGGTTTCGCAAACTCGTTTACTCTAATGGATCAGCTGGCTTTTATTTTGAATAAAGGAATAGATCTATCAGAGAGTGTCTCAGCAATTGTATTGGATTTGATTCGAAAAATTATGACTATTTTAGGGATGAAGAAAACGCTCAAGGCCATTGATTTAACCCGCGATTTTATTCGCTATATTTTGTTAAGCTTGCAAAGAAAAGTGAATCAGTTTACCCAAGGGGTACTGAATCAAATTTTGGT
>JAYWHF010000420.1:0-3024 GCA_043777855.1 Gammaproteobacteria bacterium
GCAATGAGTAGAGTGGATTACTCTTATGGTGATGCAAAAATGCAAGCGTCGGGTCGCGGATTTTTAGGTTTTGGCCGATTACAAACAGTTGATGCTCAAACTGGTGTTACAACCGTTACTCAGTACCGCCAGGATTTTCCGTTCATCGGCAGCCCGCTTTCAACCACGGTCTATGTTGGTGATACAACTAGCTCAAAAATTCTTAGCTATGCACTGAACAAATGGAATTTTAAAGAGAAGTCTGGAGCGGATGGTACAAAATATTATTTGCCCTATTTAGAGCAAAGCACGGAAAAAACTTACGATGCTGACAGTGCAAGCAATCCTGTTATACAAACGATGGCGGCTACTAACAGTTATGATAACTTTGGCAATCTCACCAACGTTGTATCTAGTACCAGTGGTAAAAAAGCCGATGGTGTAACCAACACCAGTTTGACACAAACGGTGGTGAATCAATTTGGTACTCCAGCTGTTGCTGATTTTAACAATTTGTATGGTCGCTTGAAAAAAACGACAGCCACCACACAACGTGATGCAGAAATACCTAAAACAAAAATATCTGATTTTATCTATGAGCCGAGTGGTGCAAAACAAGGGTTATTAAAAACGCAAAGCATTCAAGGCGGCGCGAGCACTACTTACACTTATGATAATTTTGGTAATAAAACAACGGTGAGTGTTACTGCACTTAACGCGCAGGATGTTTCCGAAACTCGCAATAGTTTTAATGATTATTCAACAGATGGCCGTTACCTTACCGCAACACGAAATGATTTAAGCCAAGCGGCACAAATCCTCGCCCGCAATGAATATGGCCAGGCAACCTCTGGTTTAGATATTAACAATGTGCCCAGCGCAACAACTTATTACGATGCCATGGGTCAAGCCTATATGGTGAAAGACTCGTCCGGTGCTTGGTCGCGTACTGAAAACCGTTGGTGTAATGGTGTTAGTTGCCCGGCCGGAGCTGCTTATCGAAAAAGTTCACGTGTTTCCGGTGGCGGCGAGGCCATGGAATATTTCGATAAGTTAGGTCGCACAACGCGCGCTAGTAAACGCAGTTTTGATGGGAGATGGAGCAACGTTGACGCGGAGTACGACAATCTCGGCCGGGTAAAACGCCAATCCACCCCGTTTTTCAGTAGTGATAGCGCTGGTAGTGTTCAAGCAACCGCATGGACAACCACAGCCTATGATTATCTTGGCCGCCCCGTCAGCATTACATTGCCCGATAATTCAGTATCGAGCATGTCTTACAATGGCAATACCACCACCTCAACAAACTCTGCGTCTCAAGCCAAAACCGAAACGCGCAATGGATTGGGTCAGTTAGTCAAAGTGACCGATCATTTAGGTGGGGTAATTGAATATGAGTACAATTTCTACGGCAGTTTATTAACAGCGACACACGATCTGCTGGGCAAAGTATTGCTGTACGCATGTGTTATGACGAACTTGGTCGCAAAACTGCCATGCTCGATCCCGATAAAGGCGGTGCTAGAGCTGCAGTAGGGGACGCTTCGCTTAGTTGTGATTCTGTTGGTGCTCAGCGTACCGGCTGGTGGACATACAAATACAATGGTTTCAGCGAGTTAGTTAAGCAAACCGATGCGAAAGGTCAATCCACCGAATTCACCTATGACCTCACTGGCCGTATGTCTACGCGCACCGATAAATATGCTGGCGGTGCCATCGATTTGTATACCAAGTGGTATTACGACAACAACGTTGATGGCTCAGCAGCAACAGGTGCCAAAGGGAAAGTCACTGCGATTATTGCTAACAGCAGTGGTAGCCCAACCTGTACAACTTCAAGCCATTGTACTGACTTCAAATACGACACTTTAGGGCGCCCATTTAAAACTAGCGTTTCATACTCTGGTAATGCCACGAAATTTAGCAGCGAGACTCATTACGATGAGTTTGGCCGTGGCTATGAGCAAATTGATCCACTCCAAGGCACAGTGCTGGGTTCCAGTGGTACCCAAACTCATTACAACCAATATGGTTATGCCTATGAAAGTATTGATTTAAACGATGGCAAATTAATTCAGCGCACACTTTCAACGAATGCGCGCGGTCAGGTAACCAGTGAGTTGCGCGGCAATGGCGTTATTTCAAATTATGATTTTTTCGATACCACTGGGTTATTGAAGCAACAGCGAGCATCGTTAAATGGCGGGACCACCTATGTGCAGAATGATACCTATGCGTGGGACTCGCTTGGTAATCTTAAAAGCCGTCTTAATTTAAGTGGGTTGGTAGGTAGTACAACTGCATCTAAAAATGTCTCAGAGACCTTCTGTTACGACGGCCTAAATAGGCTTATTAAAACTAATAACACATCCGGTACCAGTCCGGCACCGGAGCCGGTTTGCGGCAATATTACGCAGGATGTTACTTACGATGGTTTTGGCAACATTAAGACCAAAGCAGGCGTGGGTACTTACACCTACGGTACTAATGCAGGCCCGCATGCAGTAACCAGCACGACTTCTGATGGTGCTTATACCTATGACAATAACGGTAACCAGCTTAGCGGCGCTGGCCGCACCTTGGACTACACCAGCTATGACATGGTGAAATTGATTAGCAAGGCCGCCAATAACAAAGTTGAATTTAGTTATGGGCCAGATCGCGCGCGCTGGCAACGTAAAGATACGCGTCCTACAAGCACAACAGTTACAACTTACATAGGAAATATAGAGCGCATAGAAAAGCTTAACAGTGGTGTTGTTGAGTGGAAGCGCTATGTAGGTGGTACCGTATTCACTTACAAAACTAATACTGCCAATGTGTTACAAACGGGGCCGGAAAAACGCTTTATCTATAACGATCATTTGGGATCAGTGGATGTGATTACTGATTCAGTCGGTAAGATAACCAATTCCGAGAGTTTTGATGTGTGGGGTGCGCGCCGTAACGGCGAGACTTGGAACCCCAATACTTACTCTTCGACAAGTCTGACACTTGCTGGCTACACGCAGCCGATTACCAATCGCGGCTTTACCGGTCACGAGA
>JAYWHF010000421.1:0-3020 GCA_043777855.1 Gammaproteobacteria bacterium
CAAAAAAACATTTGGATAGGCACCCATTCCAGCGGCCTAAGTAAATTTGACCCCAACACAGCAACCTACACTCACTACATATCCATTGACCGCGATCCAAATTGCATATCGCTAGGCCCAGTTTGGTTCACGCTAGACGACTCTAAAGGAAATTTTTGGGTGGGCACTGCAACAGGTTTGGATTTGCTTGATCGTAATATCGGGGTATTTACCCATTTTAAACCAGACCCAAAAACGCCTAACAGTTTAAGTAACCGTTCGGCAACTGCACTCCTGGAAGACAGCAAACACCGCCTGTGGGTTGGCACAGAAGCGGGGCTTAATTTATTGAACCCCGACGGAAAAACCTTCACGGTATTCGACAAATCCAGCGGCTTCGCCGACGATAATATACGTACAATACTGGAAGATGCTGAAGGCCAATTATGGCTTGCAACCAACAATGGCATCACTGTGTTTAATCCTGAAACAAAAAAGGTTAAAAATTATAATCGCGACAGTGGCAGGCTCATGGGCGGCTTTCACACAGACTCAGGTGTAATTACACAAAAAGGTGAAGTTGTTTTTGGTGGTATTGAAGGGCTGCGAATTTTTGACCCTAAAAAGCTAAAAGATAATAAGGTAGCCCCACCCATAGCCTTTACGGGCCTAAAAATATTTGCGGATTCCGTTAATGTAGGCGACGCCGATGGCTTGCTGCCGCAATCGTTAAGTTACACCAAAGAAATTGTGCTGGACTATCAAAAATCCATGTTTCAATTTGGCTTTGCCGCACTTAATTTTCGCGACTCTAATAGAAATAATTACGCCTATACACTCGAAGGCTTTGATAAAAACTGGTTACAAGTAGGTGACCAACGCTCTGCCAAATACACCAACTTGAACGCAGGCACCTATGTGTTTCGCGTCAAAGGCAGCAACAACGATGGTACATGGAATGAAACAGGTACATCTATTACCATCGTTCAATTACCGCCGCCCTGGAAAACCTGGTGGGCCTATACACTCTACGCGCTTGGCGTTATTGCCATCATTGTGTTATTTGTTCAGTCGCAACGCAAAAAATGCCGCTTAATAGAAGAGCAAAATCGTTTACTGGAAATTAAAGTATTTGAACGCACAGCGGAGTTGCGCGAAAAAAATAACGATATTCAAACCATGCTCAGCAATATGCACCAGGGCCTATTTACTATTGAACCGAATGGCAATATTCACCCGGAGTATTCACACTTTTTAGAAGAAATATTTGAAGCTAAAGACTTTTCTGGCCGCGACGTGATGACGCTGTTATTTGGCAACGCGAATCTTGGCAGTGACACAATCAATAAGATAAAAGCATCCATCAGCTCCATCATTGATGAGGATGAAACGAACTTCGAATTCAACTCACACTTACTCGTGAATGAATATGATGTAACCATCAATGGCAGGACAAAATTTTCATCGCTCGACTGGAACCCGGTAATAATAAACAAGATTACCGTAAAATTAATGGTTTCCGTAAGGGATGTAACGCAACTCAGAAAACTGGAGCAGGATGCTCGCAATAAAAAGATAGAGCTTGAAATTATCAGTCAATTATTAAACGTATCCGCCAAAAAATTCTTGTCTTTTTCGACATCAGCTCAACAGTTTATTACCGAAAACCGTGACAACATCCAACGTCAAGACAAGAATAAACCACTGGGCGTAGCCATAACCGCATTTTTATTTCGCAATATGCACACCATCAAAGGTAATTGTCGAACATTTAACTTTAGTTATTGCAGCGACGTGGCACACGAAGTGGAGTCAGTTTATAGCGATATGCAAAAAGACCTGAATGTTTCTTGGGATAGCGATAAATTGCTAAGCGACTTAACGAGTATTGAAACAATTTTAAAAGAGTACGAGCGTATTTATTACGATGTATTAGGGAGAGGCCAAAGCGGTCATGAAGCACGCGACCCTCAAGGCTGCTGGTCGGACAGCAACACAATCAACTCAATACAGCACAGTATTGACGACATTCTCCAGCAATTCCCTGCGCTAAAAAATACGCCAGCCCTTCTGCCTATTCAATCATGGCTTAGTAACGCCACATCAAGTCCTATACACGAAGTTCTTGCCGATATAATTAATTCTTTACCCTCCATAGCCGCACAATTAAACAAAGAGAAACCGAACATTATTATTATAGACAATCACGTACGCATTAAATTTTCAGCCACAGAGTTAATGACTAATATATTTGCGCATATTTTACGTAACAGTGTTGATCATGGCATTGAAACTGCGGAGGTGCGTTTGCAAGCTGGAAAGCCAACCACAGGCACCATCGAAATACACGCAATTACACAGCAACACACCCTACACATTCATGTAAAAGACGATGGACAAGGCATCAACATCGACCGACTTTTTAACAAGGGAGTTGATATCGGCAAATGGAAATCCGAAGACAATCCCAGTTTCAGCGAAATAGCTAATCTGATTTTTGCATCTGGCATTTCTACTAAAGAACAGGTGACAAACATATCTGGTCGCGGCGTAGGTATGGATGCTGTAAAAGAATTTTTGCTTGGTCAGGGCGGTAATATTTTTTTAAAGCTAATAGGTCAGGATGCCAGCAACAATACTATCGGCCAAGGCGTAATGGTACCATTTGAATTAATTGTTGAGTTGCCAGAAAATACCTACTCAGCTGTTTAAAAAATGCAGTAGTTCAGTGCTCACCTTTCCTCACACTACATAGTGCTATAAAACACGACACGAGCCGATTTACCGCTTAAAAAAATCAATGGCACCCCATTGTTTTGATTTAAAAAGCGACCTATGCTGAGAGAGTTACATCTGGCTCATGCGCTGTCGGCAGAATTATCGCTGTGAAGAAGAGCTGCCAGCGTTTGGTCGAAAATGGGTTAAAAAAATTGTCGTGAACAAATTTATGTTGAAATGAAAAACGCCGTGGCGAGTCACCACGGCGTTTTTTGTTATTAATTATTTTTATTCGTAATACAAAGTTATTCTAAATCCATACA
>JAYWHF010000422.1:0-3020 GCA_043777855.1 Gammaproteobacteria bacterium
GGCTTATATTGACAAATTACTTTTGCTTGCAGATGGAAAGCTCAGCCGCAAACCAGATCAAATACTTAATTAATAAGGAAATGAGCATCATGATTAACACGACAAGCTTGTTTCGCGCAAGCGTTTATGCTGAAGCCCTTGCGCACGTCAGTGGCGATATGGGCGAGGACGAGCAGACGGTGTTCTTTTCTGGTTCAAGTCGCGGTGAAGCCGAAAACTTAATGCGAGTACTCATGTCTTCACATTGGAACCGCCCGATTGACTCAATCAAATTTTTTAGGTCATCTTCCGAATCGGAGTTGCTTGATGCATCTCTGTCAGATCAAAGTATGGGCGATCAGCGTTTGTTTGAACAAGGTTCAGAAGATAGCAAGCCAGCGTATAACACCAATGTGTTAATACTTGCGCCACTTTGGGCTGAACGACTGGTTATAGCTAAGATGGCCTTAGAAGATTCCGGATTGGCAACAAAAAATAAGGCGCGCATTGCGCTGGTTAAATATAAAGCTTAAAGGAGAAGAAACGTGACCGCACTTGAACAAATCGTTTTTGATATTTTCATGCCCAAGCATGGAAACCCTTACACGACCGACAAAGTGGCGGAGATCAAGGGTATGTCCAGCGCCCAAGTTTTGGAGTGGGCGACGACGCACCTGGACGGCGGCAACAGAACAAAATTCATGTCTAAACTGGGACTTGATACAAGCATTGCAGCTCAGTCGTTTTTGCGTCGGGCTTTCGATGCAGCCAAGCAAGCAAAATAATCAAGGAAAATTGTGAACGAAGAATGGCGCCCGATTTGGCTGTTTCCCGCAATTAATTCAGTCTAAATATCACGGATAGTAAGTAAGGTTTAAAGGAAATGAACATGGGTCAATTGGCGTACATTGAGCCGAAAAAATTTCGTAGTTTAGAAGGTACTGACAGCGTAGATTAGCGGATGCCTAGCGACCTAGCTATACATGCCGGCAGCCGTATTCGTTCAATGTCGAACCTGGAGGTTATGCGTGATAGATCGAGAAATCTAAATCCTTATGTAATGGCATCTCCATTCGACAGAAGTATCGCCGCTTGGTATTTAACCGCTTCCGGATATTCATTTACAGAGATAGGTGAGCTTTTTGAGATGAGTGCAGCGACAGCGTCAGGCTCAGTGCGAGGTATTCGAAATCAAGCCTATCAAATAACCTCTACATCGCTTTTAAGGAAAGTGCGGGCAACCGCAAAAAAACAATTCTTCTTGACGATAAGTAAGGATGCTCAGTTAGCGCACATCCTCACTCAATCCTATCTTGAGATGCTCGATGTTGAATACATTATGGGTCGCATCCACGGTGATTACGCCATTAAATCGGTTGCTTTAAAACTAGGGGAAAGAAGATTTATGGTTCGTCGCCAAAGGGTCGGCCAATACCGTTGTGTATGCGATGATTGCAAGCAAACAACACTGCCTGCTTTGGCAGGTAAATAAAAGTAAAAGGAAAATTTGATGGATAAAACTTTTTACAAAATACTTGCAGTTCTGGCCGCGTTTGGAGCAATTGGCGCTGCATATGTTGGCTTACAGTTTCTAATCAGTGGCGCTAAGAGTGGCGACTTCCAAAATGCGTTGTTACCCGCTTTGGTCGCTTTTCCTTGTATTGCTTTAGCCTCCTTTGCGCGGGGTAAAGCGACTACTCTTGATTCGGCTACAAAATAACAAGGAAAAGATGATGCAAATTTCAAATCAATCTGCCGTCAAATACAGAAATTACTTTATCGTACTTTTACTGGTTGCTATCGTCATTAGCTGTTCGAGTAACGACGTTTCAGCGATGCCAGAAAGAGCGCTACTGTCTGTAGGTGGATTTTGCTTAGCCGCTTTTTCTTTCCTGGGCTTTATTTACTTTCACTGGATACTTCATTCACGGTTTTTGCGCGATTTGGATAAATCAGAGAAGCTAGTTAAGTTGAGCCATGCCGTTGACGAAGCGTTAGCGGCACAGTCAAAATAACCCAAGGAAAATTTCGCCATGCCGTCACTAGAAGAACTTGCATCAAAGGCAGCCGGTCAAGACCAAATTGACCGAGCAAAGGTGTATTGCGCAGGTGATGGTGAACTTGAGGCACAGCTTGCTGCATTTATTGAAACCAAGCCAACACGAGGACAAATGGTGATTTTTTTAGAGCAGCTTGGGTTTCAATTTCAACGCGCAGCAAATAGAAGGAACGCATTGGCTATTTGTGAAAGTTTGGGAATTGAGAATCCTACCAATAGTGAATTACTGTTAGCGCATAAGACGGTTGTTCTCTCGGATGCTCTACTAAAAAATCAACGCCAAACAATGGCCGCTTTTAAGAAGCTTGGGATTCAGATAGATGATGCGCCTGGAGTGCTTACGGGCGCTTTGGTAGGCGCTGTAGTGGCGAAAATTTTGTAAAGGAAAAGAAATGTTTGAATTTATTTTGGGGTTCGTTATTGGCTCTGAGGCCAAGAATGCACACCCCGTGAGTGGAAAGGCGGTCTTACTTGGTTTTCTGGCTTTAATGGTGTTCGTATGCTCTTCCTACTATTTCATAGCAGAAAATACAAGTAACACCCTTTTGAGTGCCGCATTCTACTCAGTCGGTAGTCTTTTGCTTTCATTAATCGCTTTGCTGTTTGGTTGCGTTGTGGCTATTGCTGCACTCGGATATTTAACTTACTTTCTTATAAAGCGGTATTCTCCAGCATCGTTGGTAGAAGGTAAAAATAAGCCCGCTACATGGGACAACCCAACACCGAAAACTTCTGAATGAAAAATTTAATGTCGCCTCACAAAGTCGTTATTCGTGCTACAAAAAAAGGTTATTTTGTTGACCGTGGCGAACCGCAGCAATTCACGTATGGAAAAATTGACGGCGTAATAAAGGCACTGCCAGTTGAGTATATTTATAACGGTAGTTTCGGGACTGGGTATTACAGCCGTGAGGGTGCGATTGCAGCCGCGCATGACTGGTTTGAGCCAGTAGAGATTTTCTTTGATGAGCCTGCAAAATTT
>JAYWHF010000423.1:0-3020 GCA_043777855.1 Gammaproteobacteria bacterium
GTTGAAAACTGGCAAACCTAGATGAACTTGGCCGCCCTTACCGGGTGTTACACCACCAACCATTTTGGTGCCGTAAGCAATGGCTTGTTCTGAGTGAAACGTGCCTTGTGCTCCAGTGAAACCTTGGCAGATGACTTTGGTATCTTTGTTAATTAAAACGCTCATAGCTTTCCCCTTGGGCCCCTTATGCGTTAGCAGCTGCTGCAACGACTTTCTTGGCAGCGCCAGTCAAGTCAGTATCAGCGATAATGTTCAAGCCACTTTCAGTCAGCACTTTTGCACCGATTTCAGCGTTGTTGCCTTGCAAACGAACCACAACAGGGACTTTCACACCCACTTCTTTCACAGCGCCAATCACGCCTTCAGCGATCATGTCGCAACGCACTATGCCACCAAATATATTAATGAATACGGCTTTAACCGCCGTGTCAGACAATATGATTTTGAAGGCTTCAACCACACGCTCTTTAGTCGCGCCACCGCCTACATCGAGGAAATTAGCCGGTTGACCACCGTGTAACTTAACGATGTCCATAGTGCCCATCGCCAAACCAGCACCGTTAACCATGCAGCCAATATCGCCACCAAGTGCAACATAATTTAACTCCCAAGCGGCTGCATGAGCTTCACGTGCATCTTCTTGTGTTGGGTCTTGCATTGCTTTCAATTCGGGGTGACGGTACATAGCGTTGCCGTCAACGACTAACTTAGCATCCAAGCAGTGTAAATCGCCCGTTGGTGTAATAACTAATGGGTTAACTTCTAGCAACGCCAAATCTTTTTCTTTAAACAATTTTGCCAATCCCATGAAAATATTCACGAATTGGTTAATTTGCTTCCCTTCCAAACCTAATTTAAACGCTAAATCGCGGCCCTGATAAGGCTGCGCTCCTACTAAAGGATCTATAGCCACTTTAAGAATTTTTTCTGGTGTTTCGTGAGCAACTTTCTCGATTTCAACCCCACCTTCAGTAGAGGCCATAAATACGATACGACGACTTGAACGGTCTACCACTGCACCCAAATACAATTCTTTGGCGATGTCGGTGCAAGGTTCAACTAGGATGCGACTAACCGGTTGCCCCTTTTCATCTGTCTGATAAGTTGCTAGGTTTTTGCCCAGCCACTTTTCCGCAAATGCACGAATGTCTTCTTTGCTTTTGACCAACTTCACGCCGCCCGCTTTACCGCGGCCACCCGCATGTACTTGGGCCTTAACGACGAAAACATTTCCGCCGATTTGATCTGCAGCCGCAACAGCTTCTTCTACTGTTGCAGCTGCTACGCCCTTAGAGACAGGCAAACCATATTGGGCAAACAACTGCTTACCCTGATACTCGTGCAAATTCATGGTGTTGTTCCATTTGACGAAGGTTGGACATGATTTGATAAAGTGAACATGCCAACGGGTTATCGATGGCAACTGGCCTTATGAACCAGTGCCGCCAGGGGTGAGGACTCTGTGGTCTCTTTTTAGTTAGCGTCTTAGCGCTTCTTCTTGTTAGCGATATGAATGGCATGACCATGTACCGCTAAGGCTGCTTCATGAACTGTTTCGGAGAGAGTTGGATGACCGAACACCATCATGCCCAAATCTTCTGCGCTCGAACCAAATTCCATCGCAATAGCAACTTGCTGTATCAAATCGGCTGCACTTGGGCCAACGATGTGTGCTCCCAAAATACGATCTGTCACAGCATGAGCAATTATTTTTACCAAGCCCTGCGTATCGTTGGCAGCCATTGCCCTACCTGACGCGGAAAAGGGGAAAGTGCCCACATTGTAGGGCTCGCCCGAGGCTTTAATTTGCTCTTCCGTTTTACCAACAGATGCAACTTCGGGATGAGTGTAAATAACATTAGGAATAATATCGTAATTCATTTGTGTCTTTTGGCCAGCGATGCGCTCTGCAACCATAACGCCCTCTTCCGAGCCCTTATGCGCCAACATCGGCCCTCGTACAACGTCGCCGACGGCCCATACACCGGGCGCGTTAGTGGCACAGAACTCGTTCACGAAAATAAACCCGCGCTCGTCGAGGTTTACACCGCTATCACCGGCTAACAAGTTCTCTGTAAACGGACGACGGCCTACACACACAATCAACTTGTCAAACGTTTCATGCTGCTCTTTACCCTCTTTATCTAAGTAAGTCACAGTAACTTCATTACCGTTAATTTTTGAACCGGTAACGCGTGAACTCGTACGAATATCCAAACCTTGTTTGGTGAGAATTTTTTGCGTTTCCTTGGCAATTTGTTGATCCATGATCGCCAGAAAACTATCCAGTGCTTCAAGAACAATTACCTTAGAACCTAGGCGATTCCACACACTACCCAACTCCAAACCAATTACGCCGGCACCTATAACGCCCAAGCGCTGAGGTACTGCATCGAACTCCAAGGCTCCGGTAGAGTTGACAATAATTTTGCTATCGACTGGCGCTACGGGAATATTAATCGGGTTAGACCCTGAAGCGAGAATGACATTCTCCGCCTCCAATACGGATACTGTTCCATCATTGTCAGTGAATTCTACTTTGCGCCCAGCCAATAATTTACCCGTACCATACAAGCCAGTAACACTATTGGCCTTGAACAAGCCTGCAATACCGCCCGTCAGTTGCTTAACAATTTGATTTTTGCGCACCAGCATTGCGGGGATATCAATAGCAACACCAGTGGCAGAAATACCATGCACCGCCAACTCTTCCTTAGCCTCATGGTATTTATAGGCGCTGTCCAACAAAGCCTTCGAAGGAATGCAACCTACATTCAAACAAGTTCCACCGTTAACGCCCTTACCTTCTTCATTGCGCCACTTCTCAATGCAGGCAGTTTTTAAACCCAACTGTGCTGCACGAATTGCTGCCACATAGCCTGCTGGGCCCGATCCTATTACGATTACATCAAATTTTTCAGACATAGCCTGTTCCTAATATAAAGTTGGAGTCTCGGAATGAGAAGCTTCCCCTTCCAGGATCTACTCAGTAGATCTATAACAAAAATTTTTAAATTTCC
>JAYWHF010000424.1:0-3018 GCA_043777855.1 Gammaproteobacteria bacterium
CTCCGATTACGTTAGCAAGTGGAATAATTGGAATAACGAGAAGGATGCGGCTCAGAAACAGAAGCGGGAGCTTGACGAAAAGAGCGCAAATGAGCGTAAAGGGAGAGAGTCTGGTGCAAGTGACATGGCCAATAAATTACGTCAGCAGATGGAAGAAAAAACCAACAAGACCAAGGATAAAGACCAATCACAAGACCTTGATATTTCATAGTCAATTGCTATCAGGCTGCCTTAAATTTGTGTTTTAAACCAATAATTGAGTTTTTCTATATTTTGGTTGAAAAATGTTATTTCAATGTTTATTTAATATTAAAGTAGATGAAATGTAAGCTTATTAAATACGTGAGGTTTTTATGGACGCAAAAGAAAAAGCGAAAATTTTAGTTTCAAAATATAAAGAGGTAGCGGTGACACCTGAAGATAATCCGCCTAATAGCTATCTTTTTATGGGGTGTTCTAATGTCTGCTTTACTATTTCAGTTCTGCACACGATAACACCACAGAATTGACATTATGTAATCATTCGATTACAGTTTTATTATGACCAACATTATAAAACAACTCGATGAGTTCTCTGTCTGGCTAAAAAGCCTGAAGGACGGACTGACACGACAGCGCCTTGTCAAGCGGTTACGCAAAGCTCAGCTTGGCAACTTGGGTGACGTAGAACCTGTAGGCGAAGGTGTGTTTGAGATGCGCGAACATTTCGGACCAGGCTGGCGCATGTACTACGTCAAGCATGGCGATTTAGTGATTGTGATGCTGGGTGGCGGTGATAAGTCAACTCAGCAGGCCGACATTCGGCGTGCTATTGCGCTGGCAAAATCTTTAGAGGATTGACTATGACCAAGAAAATTAAGGTTTCCGAACTATCCGAGTTTGATGCTACTGAATATCTTAACAATGAAGATGATGTAGCGGCATATCTGACAAGTGTTCTTGAGGAGAATGATCCAGCGCTGCTTGCCGCTGCCATTGGCGACATTGCTCGTGCGCGAGGAATGTCGCAGGTTGCGAGGGATTCAGGCATCGCTCGTGAAGCTCTGTATAAGGCTCTTCGACCCGGTAGCGAACCGCGGTTCGAGACAATCAGCCGCGTCTGTGCTGCCTTGGGTGTTCGCTTAGTGGCGCAGCCTATGCATCCAGCGCACTAAAGATAGCTATATAGTTATATAGCTATCTTTTTAGAAGATGTTCTAATGCCTGTTCTACTATTTCCGTTTCTGTAACGCGAGAGCCTGAGCTAATTGATCTTTCATATGCTTCGCGTTTGAGTGCGTTGATTAGCTCAAGCGGCAACCTAAAAACCTTTTGTTCCCTATGTATTTTTGATTGTGTGATTGGCTCTGTTGGATGTGGTTTAACTGTTCTTACAGAGTCAGCGGCATCTGCTGCACCACCCTCAAGGAAGGCCGATGGGTCTTTGGGTGATTTAAATTGATCTGTGTTTGGGGTCCTGTGGAAGAACCGACAAATTTGTAAAGTTTGAGGTTTTCACCATGAGCGGTCAGTCCCAACCTCAGTAAAACTGCACTCTATAGAGCCATTCCTCAAGTCAGCCTCTTGGCTCATTTCATCGGACAGATCTTCGATTTGTCGCTCAAGGTCTTCGTCATCTTCATACTTAATGGTGAGCTCATACTCCCAACCATCTTTTTCCAGTTTTCTGGCGCTGTACTCGGACAGACAATAATCCTCGATGTGTTGACGCGACTTGCCTTTACCTCGAACAAATTTGCTGTTGTTTTCGACTTGTAGCCAAAGGATCACCTTCGTGGTTTTCAGCTCAGGCACTGCGTCTGACTTCTGAACCGCGTTTAGTGCCCGGTAAATTGTGGCTTCACCCAGCCTGAATTCTTTGGCCAATTGCCCAATGGTGGCTCCAGCCATCCGCCGGGAATAAATCTCTTCACGCTTTGTATCTGTTAGTTTCGCAGGCCGGCCAAACTTCACGCCATTCTCTTTGGCTTTGGCAATGCCCTCTGCCTGACGCTCAGTCCGCAGGTCATTTTCGAACTCTGCGATGGAGGCCAGCATATTAAACATGAGCCTGCCAGTGGATGTAGCGGTATCGATGTTTTGGTCCACCACAAGAAGTTCTATTCCCTCGTGCTGGAATCGTTTGGCGAGCTGCGCCAAGTGAACCACGGATCGAGCCAGTCGATCCAGCCGCGTGATGACCAGGGTGTCCCCTTCGCGAAGATAATTCATACATGCCTGGAATTCGGGGCGGTCGGCAGTCCGGCCACTGCGCTTCTCTTGGTAAATTCGGTCGCACTTGGCCTGGCTCAACTTTCCTAGCTGAACCTCCAAGCTTTGGCCGGTGGAGCTGACGCGGGCATAGCCAATTCGATGCATAAACTATCATATCTCTTAAAATGTTTTGATTTATTGGTTATGATAGTAGTTATGATAGGCGTTTTCCAGTGCTATCTAAATGTATACTTTACGATAGGTAGAAATTTTGACATAACTGGATCGATTCGCATACACTGAACGAATCGAACGATATTAACGAGGTAACACCCAATGGATGCTCTTTCTGCCAATGAAGCTAAAACCCAATTTGGTGACATGCTGCTAAAGGCTCAGCGTGCCCCGGTTCAGATTAATAGAAACGGCAAGCCGGTTGCAGTGGTTATCTCTATGGATGACTACGAGAGCATTGAGAAGCTCAAGCTGAGGCTATTGCAATCGAGGGTGGCTCAGGCAATGACTGATATCAACGCAGGCAATACTGTCGATGGCGATTCCTTTTTCGAAGACATTGAAAAAGGAAAGTATGACTGACCACATGCTGCTGGAAACAATGATTAGCGTAAAATAAAATCCCTTGGATGTTCAACAATCGAGCGAGACTCATTCTATGGCCAACAAAGAAAAGCTCTACCTGACCCAGGAGGATTTGTACCGGATTGGTAATTCCACATCTTCCAAACTGACCGATGTCCGGCAGGGTGAAATCAAAACTATTGATATCAACGGCGTAAAAACCATTATAGCTAACGATAAGGGGGT
>JAYWHF010000425.1:0-3014 GCA_043777855.1 Gammaproteobacteria bacterium
GACAGCTGTTTTGAATCAAGCACCTCCCGTGCTGCATCAATTTGTACGCGTGTTTTCAGAACTTTAAGCATGTCGATCCTCTTAGTATTTATGAAAAAATATAGTTGATTTCTGAATAGTCAGAATAGTTTTGATGTTGCCATTTACCGAGCAAATCCCGCGTAATTGGAATTAAACCTCGGTCGGTCAGTAAACTAGCCACATATCCACGCGAGAGAAACAGTTCAAATGTCGCAATAAAATTTGGATTACTGCCGCTGGGCATAAACTGTCCCAGTGTAATTTCAATCAACCAAACAGGGCGCGTAGATCGCTCAATGGTTTGTATGGCACCCTTGAGTGCCTCAAATTCTGCACCCTCAACATCCATTTTGATCACCATACGATCCCGTACAAATCGTTCGTGCAATAATCGATCTAGTGTAGTGATGGGCACGCGACGTGATATACGTTTAGAGGCACCAGCCCATGAAGGAACTAGCGATGCGCCCGTGCTGGAAGCACCGTAAAGCTGCAACACTCCCAATTCCGAACTCAGTGCCACCGGATAAACTTCTGCTGAGGGTCCGCTATTGATTTCGATGTTTGTCAGTAGTTTATCGACGTTGTAATTCAGCGGTTCAATTGCAACGACCTGCTTATTCAAGCTACGTGCTAAACATGAGAAATAACCTATGTTCGCGCCAATATCAACAAAAACATCCGCTTGCGATAGTTGAGTTTTCAACCAAGTAGCCTCCAGTACTTCAAAATTTCCAGCCTGCATTGCTTTGTGGTGTTGCGATGCGCCCCCCATCATTTTGAATCCCATCGGAGTCTCAACAATAGTGCGGTTTGGAAAAATATACGTATCGATAAAATCGCGCCATGCACTCACTTGATAAGCAATCTTCTTTTTTGCATCCAAAAACTTCATTTGAGTTCGCCTTTTTTGAATAGTATCGAGTAATGGTGGGCTATTCTGCCTTGGATAAAAATACGCATTTGCGATGCGAGTAGCAGAGCCGCAACAGAGCCAAGTATAAGAATGAGTAGCAACGCAAGGAGACCTAGTAACCGGTTCAACGGAAAATACCCAATTGCTGCTATGGGCAGCATCACAAGAAGGCAACCTAGCAGGGGAGCCATGGTGTCATTGATTAGCCACTTTCTAGGATGAATTCCTAGAAACCGCGCGAATGTGATGCGGGGTACAAAAATCAAGATGCAAACATGAAGCATTAAGGCAACCGCCGCACCACCCGCTGCTCCAAAACTATTGACACCCCAGACCATCACAGGGAGCATCAAAAACAATGCAAAAATATTGACTTTAAGTGCCAAAGATGTCCACCCAGTTGCTAGCTGTAAGCAATACGGTAGATTCATAACGGCATTAATAGCATTTGCGGCAACCATCAAGCGCAAAATAAGGGTACCCTGTTCAACTACAGATTCTTGTGCGGTCCATATCCACAAAACTTCAGGAGCGAAAACAATCAATAGTGCTGATATCGGAAGAATAAGAGTTGCAACAATCTGCGCGCCTAGGTGAAAAAGCCTAGTCAATTCAGATTGATCCTGCTCTGTAATCAATCGATTGAAGCGAGGATAAAGTAAGTTGAATAGCGGTTGAACAACGATATATATACCGCTCGCTAATGTGACGCAAAGTGCATATAACCCAAAATCCGACAAACTCAGCATCTTGCTCAGGATCAGCCGGTCTGTTTGTGTTACCAGCAATGTTGTTATCGTGATTCCGAACATACCTGTTGCAAAACCCAAATCTTCCTTAATCAACTTCAGGTTTGAAATCCAATCGCTGGAAGTAGATTGCAAATATTTGTACGCAGTTGCTCTGAACCAAACAACTTGGAGCACAGCAACGGCAAGTTGCGAGATGAAGAATACGGACAAACTGATGCCGTACCAGTACAAAGAAGCCAAAGGCACAAATGCTCTCAACAAAGCAAATATCGCTTGCAGAAAAGCTAACTGATACTGTCGCTCCAAGCCAGTCATCATTGCTGCATGTATGCTGGAAAACCAGTTAAGACATACACAGAATGCTGCTAAGCGCAAATGATAGGCCAAATCACTGTCAAGCGCCGATTTAGCGTTTAACCAGTGCTCAGCAATACTGGGAGATAGAAAATAAAGAATCGCCGCGATACAAATAGCCATGACGAAGTAAATCGCTTCAAAAGCTTTAGCATAATTCGAGGCAATCAGAGATTCATGTAAGCGAAAAGTAGAAATCTTACGAATCAGTGCAGTCCCCATGCCCAAATCTAAAAAATTAACAAGCACTTGAAGTGTTAAAAAAAATCCTACAACGCCAAAATCATGCGCGCCAAGCAGTTTGAGAAATAGTGGCATTGTGACCAAGCCAGTAATCGCAACAATCAGGCGCGAGCTTATTAATGCAACGAATGTTTTCGTAAGGCTTGACATGGTTTGGCCTCAGGCACAAACGGAGTAGAGCAGTATCATTTGAAAAAAATCTATGCCTGAACCTGAGACATATCAGATTGAACCATTTCGGCAACGAGCTCTTTGAAGCTTATTTTTGGTTTCCATCCGAGCTTAATTTGTGCCTTAGATGCATCGCCAAGCAAAGTTTCCACCTCGGCTGGCCTGAAGTACCTTGGATCAACATAAACAATGCACTTACCTTTTGCGTCATATCCTTTCTCATTCAAGCCTTCACCATCCCACCGAATCACTATGCCTAGATTTTGGGCCGCAGCGTTAATAAAATCGCGCACACTATATTGCTCTCCAGTGGCTATCACGAAATCCTCGGATTGCTCCTGCTGCAACATCAACCACATCGCCTCTACATAATCGCGAGCATGCCCCCAATCGCGTTTTGCATCAAGGTTGCCTAGGTACAGATTCTCTTGTAGACCTAGTTTGATACGCACTAGTGCGCGTGTGATTTTTCGTGTAACGAAATTTTCTCCACGCACAGGTGACTCGTGGTTAAAGAGAATGCCATTGCAGGCATACATGCCATAGGCTTCTCGATA
>JAYWHF010000426.1:0-3014 GCA_043777855.1 Gammaproteobacteria bacterium
ACCCAGTATCTCTATTGAGGTGAGTAAAGATCAGGTATGGAGTGATTTAAGGTCGCACATGAGCCCCAAAATTATCGACGTCACCCAACCCAACGGTGATGTCCTCGGCGGTGCTGGCAAAGACCAGATCAAGGGCGATTGCCATCACAGTATTGCGGACCAAGGCGGTGTTAATGCCATTCAATGGGGTAAGCCTATTTTTCAGCCGCGTTGTAAAAGCGCTCACCTTATCCCTATTCAGCGATCGTCTTTATCGGTTAAGCTTGGCGCCTTACGATTTACCCCTCGATGTACTACCGGTTTGGATAACACAGAGCTGCCCATGGCAGCGTAACGAACGGATGTAAATATGGAATATGGCAGCAGCAACCCAACACGCCTCAATAAGCCGCTTGGCCTTGGCCAACAGAACCCCACCCAGTGTAGGTTGCGTATCTTGGCACCCACTCGCCCTTTTTTCTCATAACCTCAACCCAAAGAGCACACCTATGAAAAAAATCCACCTTTTTGCACTACTGTTAACCTTTTGCGCACAACTGAGTTGTGCTGCTAGTTTTGATTGCGCTAAAGCCAGCACAGCTACTGAAAAGCTGATTTGCTCGGATACCAAACTTTCGGCATTGGATGAGCAGCTCACAGCGGCTTACAAAACGGCGAGTGAAACCGCAACGGATAAATCTGCACTCAAAACCCAGCAGCGCGATTGGTTAAAGCAAAAAAGGAATGCTTGTACGAATGTGGATTGTTTAACAAAAACCTATCAACAGCGTATTGATGAGTTAAATCAATCTGTTGTTGCAAAAGCTGAAAATAATAATGCTTCAAGCTCTGCGGCTTCGGTCGCAGCAAAAACCCCATTAACTTTCACCTTGATTAAAGGCGAAGGCTATCCCCTCTGCAAGCAGTATGCAGAAATGCTCAATGCCACAAAATACCCCAACAAAGGTGCGCTCGCCTGTGAGCGTAAACATTTACCTAACTACCCATTATTTAAATCACCGCAATGGACTGAAATTGCCGATAAGCAACAAATGGAAAAAATAATTACGGAACGAATTAAAATAAGTCTAGCCACAAGCACGTGGAAGAAAGAGCAAATAACCGCAGAGGTGAATGAGTTCATTAAATACTTACATAACAACACACTAAAAATCTATTTTTTTAAAGACGATTTTGATAAAGACGGCATTGTGGATACCGCCTATAAATTTGAGCACCTATACCCCGTTGCTGATGAATCAAAAAATTGTAAATACCAAACCCTTAGCTATGTGGATGATGGCAAAACCACCCTTGAAAATGTAACACCGATTATTAATTACGATTCGGTTCGTTATGAAGGTTTTCATGCTAGTGGATGGGATCAATTATTTTATTATGGGGGTACCATTTACAATAGTTCATTGTCCGGTGACCCAAGTGTAAATGTGTGGATGCTTGGTAATCACACCATTTGTAAAATCTCAATCAATTAATTGTAAACCTAAAGGAGCAATCACCATGGCTAATGCCGATATCAACAGCACAAGTTACCAAAATTTACGCTTACGTATGATTCGCCTGTTTGAAGGCGTAGTGCAAACACCTTACACCGACAACTTTGCACCTAAGGGCGTATCCAAGCCCCAAGTCACCATCGGTATTGGGTTTAATATTGAGGGAAATGAAAATTTAAGAAGAGCAGTTTACAGCGCGCTTGAAATAGGAACTGCAGGTACTGATTTAACTTTTAGATCAGCGCTCGACGCAATCATTACAGACCCAAAATACGGTCCTGACGATTTTACTCAAATCAAAAATGATCTTGATGCAAAAATGTTAGCGCGCAACGGAACGCATAAAAGCTTTTCACTCACTGATACAGAAATTGATACCGTTTTTAGTACTGCCGCACTCGATTTTGAAAGCTATGTTGACAAATGGTTAGACGGCATTACCGCCACCATTGATGAAAACCGACGCGCGGTATTATTTTCACTGGCATGGAATGGGTTTATACGTGCTGACGGCACTGGCAGTCCTCTTTTACACCAAGCATTAGTTAATAATAACCGCGCCGAAGCCTGGTATGAAATTCGCTATGGTTTGGGTACCCCTATCAATCGCCACTTTACTGAAGCGCAAGTGTTTGGTTTATACAACAATGCAGACAACGTTACCGATGCTGAAGCGCAGCAAGTCATTGATATGTACATCAAACATAAAAATGACATCATTGTATCAGGCTATGAAGTGCCAGCAACGTATACAGATGTTAATCAATATCTCAGTAACAACACCTTGGCCCCTTTAAATTCGCACAGTGAAGCTCGGCAAGGTTTAAACATTAAAAGTGCGATTACCAATCAAAATACCGCCGATACACTCGGACAAATATTCAAACCGATTGCAAAATATATTTACACGCGTTTCACTCCTGCTGATATTCAAACATTATTCCCCGCGACTGATTTAAATGTTAATGGCGATGTCGTTCTCGGTTATGAAACTACATCGGCATTGAGTGATGGCGTAAAAAGTATTCAGCCTGTTTATGTTTCGGTATACAACAAAAACCCTGATGGTAAAACGCCATTGCCCAAAGGCGTTACTGGCATTAATGATTTTTTAATGGCGCTCGATGGTAAGGCTTACACCATGCAAGGCTTGTACGGTGATGACGTGATTATCGGCGCAGATAAAAACGATACGCTTTATGGCGGTTTTACAACGGAAAAAGTAAATTCTGGTAACGATATCGTAATGGGTGCGGGTGGCGACGATAAAATTTATGGTCAAGATGGTTACGATTTTCTTTACGGCGGCATCGGCATCGACCATCTTTACGGCGGCTTAGATGCCGATCATCTTTACGGTGGTGATAACGCAGACTTTTTAAGCGGTGGCGATGAAACTCTGAATGCTTCCGGCGCTTCAGACGGAAATGACATTTTAGAAGGTGGCACCGGCAACGACACCTACTCATTCACCGGCAACTTCGGCCGCGACATGATCAAAGATTCCGACGGCGGTAC
>JAYWHF010000427.1:0-3013 GCA_043777855.1 Gammaproteobacteria bacterium
CCACCACGCGCACGGATACCACGGCGAGCGAGCGAGCGAGATCTTTCGCGAGCCCGGTAATACGGCTGGCCTTAATGCCGGCGGCGGGCTGAATTTCGAAACGAGTGACAACTGGCCCCGGCTGCACAGATACTACGGCAATCTCAATACCAAAGTCTTTCAGCTTTAATTCTAGGAGCTTGGACATAGCTTCTAAGGATTCTTTGGAGTATCCCTTGTCACTGCGCTTGTCTGCAGGGTCGAGCAGGCCAAGTGCTGGTAGGCTGCCAACAACGGGCTCAAGTGCGCCGAACAGTGAAACTTGCTTTTCTTTTTCCAAACGCGTGCTGGGCGTCGGTTTCTTCTTGGGTAGCTCGGCAATAATGACTGGCGCCTGCCGTTTGGCCTCTACTTTGGCGTGCTCTATAACAACGTCGCGGCGATGCTGTTGGGCATTGAGGGCAAATTGCTTTTCCGTTTTTTCGCGCTGATATTGCACCCAACGTTCATTGGCTAGCTGAGCCCCTAGCAAAACCATACGGCCGATTTCGTCCATCAGCGCAAACCAGGATAAATCGGTGAAAATGGTCAAGCCGAATAGAAACAAGGCAAGTAGCACCAAGCTACCACCTGTGTAATTGAAAGCATGCTCCACCACGCTGGCTATTGCGCCGCCGAGAAGCCCCCCATTGGAGTACGGCAGCACCGACTGGCCTTCACTAAAATGCATCGTTGTAAGCCCAGTGCCGGCGACCATGACAAGTACAAGCCCAAGAACTCGCACACCTACAACCAACCAATCCAAGTTTCTACGGTAAGCGCGATGGAGGAATACCAGCACGACCCGGTATGCCAACATCACCGGAAACAGATAGGCCAAATAGCCAAACAGCAAGAAAAAAATATCCGCCAACCAAGCACCGAAACGCCCCCCTAGATTAACCGCTTGAGCGTTCTCGCCGGTGCTTGACCATCCACCGTCGTGGATGTCATAGCTAAACATCGCCATTAATAAATAGACGCAAGCGGCTACAAGGCCAATCAGCGCACCCTCGCGCAGGATATGGCCGCCAAGGCTATTGGCAGATTCAGAAACCGGAGGTTTACGGCTGGCGTTGCTTCGTTTCAAAGGCTGGATCCTAATTCGATACTAAAATAGCTGACTAATTTAATGAGATGTTGCGGCTGGCGGAAGCAGCCGCCGAGATACTCCCCGCGCAGTATCTTATAACAGGAAACCAGCGTCACTCTGTTTATTCTCGGCTTCAGCGCACCAGCCCTTCAGGCACAAGGTTTTTAACGGGACAAACTCCTAAATCATCCTAATTTCTCCAAGCAGATTCCTTGGTTCAATCTACACTGAAAGAATAATTGTCTTTTTAGCGACAATTAATCTACGTCCAGTCGGTTTTAGACACAGAATTCGAATGGATACACCCAACAAGTGCGGGCAAACCAAACTCGATTACTTAGAAATCTTACACACGGGCAGCATGCATAAACAGCTAAGTATTTGGCAAATATTATCCTGTTGCTTACTTAAGAGTATGGCCCGCACAGGCATTTGCGTGTGCCTAGGGTTCTGCCTGATATCCGCTAACACTTTTGCCGCCGATAAGCATAAGACCGACACCCCCCCCATAAAACCCCTTGCACTTCAGGTTTCTTTTACTCACTTGCAAGTGGACAAGCTGGTTTCTATCGGCCATATCAACAAGATAGTACAAGACAAGCATGGGTTTATTTGGTTTGGTGGCGCCATCGGCTTGGCGCGCTACGACGGTTACTCGTTAGAGGTTTTTACGCATAAAGCGAGTAATCCCGCCAGCTTGAGTAACAGTGTTGTCAATGATATCGCGATAGATAATCAGCAGAATCTATGGATCGCTACCGATAACGGTTTAGACCGGTATGACTATACAAGTGGGCAGTTTATCCACTTAATGGACTCCCCACAGATGGCCGCGTTTGCTGGCCGCGACTCAATTAATCTTATCCAGTGCTTATTTATCGACACCAAAGGAACCCTGTGGATCGGAAGCGCCACAGAAGGGCTTATGAGCTACTCCAGTGATGGCGTATTAACCCAGCACGCCGGAAATTCAGGGTTAGCAGGCAAACGCATTTACGCAATCGCCGAGGACACAAAGGGCCACATTTGGTTAGGGTTCAGCGGCGGTGACGTCGCTAATCTCGACCCCGCGAGCGATCAGATTGTGATTCACGACTACAATCTCGGGCCCCAAGACACATCGCTTCGGGCTGAAGTAAAAACACTGTGGTTCGAGAACGAATCAACACTGTGGATAGGTACAACGGGCGAGGGCTTGATACAGTTTAATCCCCAAACCGGCACCTTCTACCCAAAAGAGGCAACAGAGCAGCAGACTTTAAAACAGCACACTTTTTCGCGCTTCGGCGCTTACATCAAACATATCTATACAAGCCGCGCAGGAGAGTTATGGGTCGCCACCGGTCGCAATGGTGTCTTTCGGTACAATGCGGACCGCAGTAAAGTGACTCAATACAACCATTCCGCCGAGGTCAAGGACAGCCTCGCCGCTAGTGACGCCCAAGTGATATTCGAAGACAAGGCCGGCGATATCTGGTTTGGCCTCTATCCATCCGGGGTCGACGTGATACATAGAAATAGTCCTCATTTTTCCAACTACACCCACAACCCCAATAACCCTCAAAGCGTTATCGATAGCGATGTTCTCGCGTTAGCCGAAGGAAAAGACGGCGATCTTTGGGTGGGTACAGAAAAGGGAATGACACGCGTTAGTGGTAAAGACGGCTCAGCCCAGCACTTTGTTCATAACGTGGCAGACAAAGCAGACCCCACCGCACTGCCCGCCGACCCTGTCATCGCCCTTCTCGAAGATAGCTCAGGCAGACTCTGGGTGGGCACCTGGGGCGGCGGCGTCAGCCGCTACGACAAAAAGAAGGGGACTTTTACCCACTATTTTTCCGACCCTAAAAACCCAAACAGCCTCTCAAACGACCGTGTTTGGCAGATCCTAGAAGACAAATC
>JAYWHF010000428.1:0-8334 GCA_043777855.1 Gammaproteobacteria bacterium
GCAGCCCAAGTTCCCGCTGTTATTTATGGCGGCAAGCTTGCGCCAACCAGCGTAAGCCTTTCACACAATGAATTGCTCAAGCACCTTGAGCATGAAGCTTTTTATTCGCACATCATCAGCTTAAATGTCGATGGAAAAGCCCAAGACGTTATTCTGAAAGACTTGCAACGCCACCCGTCCAAACCCGTTGTGTTACACGCCGACTTTTTGCGTATCGACAAAGCGACCAAATTGCATACTCACGTACCTCTGCACTTCATTAACGAAGCTGTATCCAAGGGCGTGAAGATTCAAGGCGGAAAAGTTGTTCATAACATGACTCAGCTGGACATCACTTGCTTCCCGCATAACCTACCCGAATTCATTGAAGTAGATTTGATCAATGCCGAAGTTGGCACCATTATTCATATCTCTGATTTGAAATTGCCAAGCGGCGTTACATCCGTTGCTTTAGCGCAGGGCGCGGATCACGACTCTGCGGTAGTAACCCTTGTCAAGCCGAAAGGCGGTGCTGAAGAAGGCGAAGAAGTTAAAGCTTAATTCGTCAGAATCCAGCCTGTTATCAGATAGCGATGCGATTATTCGCTTGCGACAAAAGGGGCAAAGATACTATCTTTTGCCCCTTTTTTATTGCCCGAGAAAACAACAATGGCAAGTACCGCAACTCAAGCTCCTAGAATTCAACTGATTGTTGGCTTGGGAAACCCGGGCCCTGAATATCAGCGCACGCGCCACAACGCGGGGGCAGATTTCGTCGCCGAACTGGCTCAACACTTAGGCACCACCCTGAACCCAGACCCAAAATACTTCGGACTCACGGCCCGGGTCAGCTATCAGGGTCAAGATTTACGCTTACTTATCCCCACAACATTCATGAATCGCAGCGGCCAAGCAGTAGCGGCGATAGCCAACTTTTTCAAAATCGAACCGGCTGCTATTTTAGTAGCTCACGATGAACTCGACCTAGCGCCCGGCATAGCCCGCTTCAAACACGGCGGCGGCCACGGCGGCCATAACGGTTTGCGCGACATTATTAGTGCGCTCGGCAACAACCAGAATTTTCCGCGGTTGCGCTTGGGCATCGGCCATCCTGGAGCAGCGCCGCTGTTTGCAAACTTCGTGCTTAAGCGCGCACCTTCCAGCGAACAGACGCTTACCGATGAAGCAATTCATCGCGCCATATCCTGCATGCCTGACGCCATCAAGGGCGATTGGAATACGGCCATGAAAAATTTACACACGGCTCAAAATCCCTAGCGGTCTTTAGGTTAGTTTTTCAGCAAAGCGGCGCATCGTTTAATAGACTCCAAGTATGTATAATCGCCGCCTCTCGATTTATACGTTTTTTTGGATTTTCTCTTACTTACTTTTCTCAATCTAGCATTCTAGTGGAATAGCATCATGGGTTTTAACTGCGGCATAGTCGGCCTTCCCAACGTCGGCAAATCTACTCTGTTCAATGCGCTCACCAACGCCGGCATCAGTGCCGAAAATTTTCCTTTTTGCACCATTGAACCGAATGCGGGCATTGTTACAGTGCCGGATTTACGCCAAGACAAGCTTGCAGAAATTGTAAAGCCGGAGCGCACAGTCGCTACCACCATGGAATTTATTGACATTGCGGGCATAGTCGCCGGCGCGTCAAAAGGCGAAGGCCTGGGCAATAAATTTCTTGCCAATATTCGCGAAACCGATGCCATTGCGCACGTGGTGCGCTGCTTCGATGACGACAACGTTATTCATGTCGCCAATGCGGTAAACCCAGCGGCGGATATCGACATCATCAACACTGAATTGGCCCTTGCAGATTTAGAAGCGGTGGATAAAGCACTATTTCGCTACGCCAAAGCCGCAAAAGGCCAAGACAAACACGCCATGGTGATGAAAGCGATTTTAGAAAAAATTCAACCTCACTTGAACGAGGCCAAGCCGCTGCGTTCTTTTCCCTTGGATAAAGAAGAAATTACGATCCTCAAAGAAATCAATTTACTGACACTCAAACCTACGATGTATATCGCCAACGTTGCTGAGGATGGATTCGAAAACAATCCGCACTTAGACGTTGTGCGCAAAATTGCTGCCGAAGAACGCGCCGTTGTTGTACCCATTTGCAACAAGCTTGAGGCTGATATTGCAGAGCTCGAGAATGATGAAAAAGCCGAATTTCTCGCCGAAATGGGCATGGAAGAACCCGGCTTAAATCGCGTTATTCGCGCCGGCTATCAACTACTCGGGCTGCAAACCTACTTTACGGCGGGCGTAAAAGAAGTTCGCGCTTGGACAATTCCTATAGGAGCAACGGCACCGCAAGCCGCGGGGGTTATTCACACAGATTTTGAAAAAGGGTTTATCCGCGCGGAAACCATCGCCTACGCCGATTTCGTGCAATACAAAGGTGAGCAAGGTGCAAAAAATGCAGGGAAATCTCGCAAGGAAGGTAAAGATTACATAGTACAAGACGGTGATGTGATGCATTTTTTGTTTAACGTGTAACCCACTAGAAAAATAAAATCTGTGGCAAAAAACTGTAATTTATAGAGACGCACAAGGCGCAACAGAAACTTTACGCCAACCGATTAATACGGCGTGATAGGTATCAATCCAAATCATGCTGCGGATCAATAAAATACTGTTCATAGTTACGCGACAAATTCTTTACTAAAGGATTATCCAGATGGAAAACCTTGCGCTTACCAAGCTGCGAAAATACTACGCTTTCCTTGTAAAACTTTAACCAGAGCGCCTTAAAGGAACCGTCTTTATAGGCTATTTTTAGCCCCTCTTCGATGCGCCCCTTTGCCAGCTTACTGTTAATGTTTAAATAGAAAAATCGTGGTAGCGGATAAACCAAAACAAAACTTTCGTCATAGATGAGGTTCATGGATTTTCTAAACTCTTCATATTCAGTAAGCAACTGGTTAGCGCCCTTACAATAAAAATCCAGACGACCCACAGAAACCATCTTATAAATACTTTCCATATCCCTAACTTCCACAACGTTTAAACCATTGTGACGCAATATGGTTGTATCTGCCCATCCCAATCCGTGTGCGAATTTATACTTACTAAATTCGCTGAGCGAACTCAGTTTTTTCAGTTGCTCTTTAATAGCTGGGTTCACAAAACACACCCGCTGCCCCACGATACCGCCGTCAATCGGGAAATCTATGTAGGTCAAAGACCCGGAGTCAGTCAGTTTATCTTCGTAACTTACGCCAACAACAATATTCGGATAGCTATCGCTCACCGCGGCGGCTAACACGCGCTGATGATCCCAACTCCAAAGCGGGAGCATTTCTATTCGATAATCACCAAGCTCGGTGCGAGTCTTTTCCAGGGCTAAGATCACCAGCTCGTTGTAATAATACTGATAAGTACTGATAGTTTTGGGTGCGGACGGAAGCGTAATAACAAGCTCGGCCCGGGCAAATTGCGCCGTCACGCAGACAAGCAACGCAACAAATAAGTCTCGCGTATTCATCAAGCTATTCCCTCAAAAAAAGTCTACATGAAGGATAGCAGACTTGGCAGTGACCGTTTTCAGGCCTGTAGACGTATAACAACCAGAACCCTAGCGCCCAACAGAGCGATGTATTCATAGACCAACGCTATGCCGTCGCCGAAATCATCACAAAAACCGGCTTGCAGGGTTTATCACGAGGGAGTCCTGTTAAAGCAGCAACCGAATAGACCCTTAGTGGCGCAGCAATAGATTTGACTGTAAATTAAACGGCATCACCCGAATAGATAAGGTGCATGTTCGTCACTCAAATGATAAAATCTTGCAGAACTTATAATGCATAGCCTTGCGAATCTGCCGAGACTTTATTTATCCGGCCAAAAATTGAGCTGATTTTTGTGCCTCGCCGCAGACATTAGTTAGATGTGAATTGATGCGCCAGGATATAAGATACGCTCAAAGTCACAGGAAACACGAAATGATTTTTTTGCGCTGAGCATGGCCATCAAACCATTTGTAGTACACGCCATTAAATTAAAATTACACAGAAGGTAAAGAAAGCATGTTAATACTTACACGTCGTATCGGTGAAACAATCATAATTGGTGATGATGTACATATCACCGTTCTCGGAGTAAACGGCAACCAAGTGCGAGTTGGCGTTAACGCACCGAAAGAAACACCCGTTCATCGCGAGGAAATCTACCATAAGATCCAACGCGAAAAAGACATTGAACCTACCGAATAAGTTGAAGCCGTCAAACAAAGAACGAAACCATGAAGTGGCTTGTGGTGCAAAATTTAGCAACGCAAGCTCGCTTTCTCGGTTAGATGGACTAAGGGGCTAGGAATAGGAATAGCAACTTAAATTGCGGCTGCAATAACCAATGAATGGCCGCTAAATTAAATGGAATTTGACAATGAACGCAGCACTCTTAGCTAAAAAAGCAATAACCGCCTATTTAGTCGCAAAAAAGATCACAAAACAACTGCTACCAACAGCTTCTTTAGCCGTAGTAATTTTTTTCACAACAATAACTTCCAGCTTTGCTGCATCACATCGTAGTTGTGATGCCTATCAACATCGAATCGATCGCCTACAAAGTTTAAATACACGAGGAGGCAAAGCAAAACAGCTTGATTCACGCAGGAAAAAAATTAACCAGTACGAAGACGAACTCTACAAGTGCAGCAATATTAAAAAAATCCAAATCGTGACTAACCGCAAAAAACAGAAGGTCAAATTAGGTCATGAAAAAATGCGGCCTAACAGCATCAAGAACACCGAGAACCCCCAGAACGCACTGCTTCAGCAAAGCATAAAAACATGCAACTATTGGATCGAGCAAAACAACAAACAACCTTCTTGGGATAATACAAATTACCGAAATACGGCTTGCCGAGCAGCGGATGAAAATGAAACACGCCACTCGCCGCCTGCTGAGCAAATACCCGCCAGTGTGCGAAAACTAAAAGACTGCATCAAACCCAATAATCTTATCGATAATGATGTCAGTGAATGCATGAAAGGGAACATAGAAGCTGTATGGAAGTAGTAAAATCTACAAGCCATTTTTATTGAAACAATGATGGAGGTATTCGATTGGGCGGTTTAATAGAAGTTGATAGCCTACAGCCAAACAAATGAACATCAATGAGCCTACCCGAAAGTAGACCCATTGAAATAAATAAAGCCTCACTAAAATCTGTAATCAACACCAATATTAAAACTGGTTAGCTCAAGATCATTTTTTGTGTCTAAAGCCAACATTCGCAGCTCTAAATTGAGATTCACGATTTCAAATACCACAAACCCAACTCCCCCTCCGAAAGAAAAACCTGAAAAGTCATCATAGGCTCCCTCACTCAACGTCCCGAAGGTATAACCCGCCAACAAATACGCCTTACTGACATCGTTCGCGCTTTCTACGCGATAATAGCCCGACAAATAACTTAAATCGCTAGTCACTCCAACCCTCGCCTCACCACCAACAAAAGGATTGTGTTTGTAACCGCCAACGAACTCAAGTGCCGTATAGTCGGAAGAAGCTTTAGGTGCTGTTGTAGCAGAGAAATCTATTTGCACCACGCTTCCACCTACATAGTAACCATTATTTGAATAAATATCGGCAAACGCTGAGGTAGCCATTAGAGACACGAATGCAATCATAATTCTTTTCATTTGGAGTTATCCTTTGTGGGAAGATGGAAAGCCAACAGTATAGCTCGGCGATTCTACTCGCGTAGGGAAACTTATTTCAACTAGAAGACAAAAAGTGCCTGCCGATGGCTTCAAAAACCAACGAGAGATTCTTGGCGATGTGCATGCTACCCAAGAAAAATCCGCCTAACTATTTCGACATGCTATTTCGACATGCTATTTCGACATGTCTCGTCCAACACTTGCTAGCTAACCAAACCGAGTGTCGGCAACAAACGCGTTGTGTTTACGCTCGTCACCGAAGGTGGACATAGGGCCATGCCCCGGAATAAATTTTACGTCATCGCCAAGCGGCCACAACTTTTGACGAATAGAGTTTACCAATGCATTGTAATTGCCGCGCGGAAAATCAGTTCGTCCGATGGAGCCACGGAACAGCACATCGCCCACTAAGGCGAGCTTAGTGTCGGCATGATAAAAAATAATATGGCCCGGTGTGTGTCCAGGGCAATGAAGAATCTGTAAACGCACATGGCCGAACGTGACCGCATCGCCATCCACAAAAAACCGGTCTGGCTCAAAAGACTGAGGCGGTGCGAAACCCATCATTTGCGCCTGTAGTGGAAGCTGATTTATCCAAAACATATCGTCCACATGCGGGCCTTCAATGGGTACATCACATTTTGCCTTCAATGCCGCCACACCACCTACGTGATCCAAATGACCATGAGTTAATAAAATCTTTTCCACGGTTAATTGTCGTGCGTCAATCTCTTGCAATATATGGTCAACATTGCCGCCAGGGTCGACAACTGCCGCACGCTGTGTTTCGTCACACCACAACAATGAGCAATTTTGACGATAATGCGTAACAGGAATAATGAAATATTTCAGCACGGAGTTACCCAATAAAATATAAATTAAAATGCGACAGCTTTTACACGCAACATAAAAAGCCCCCACTCACACATCAACGTAACACGTCAGATTCCGGTGACATCTTTCGATGCGCTAACACCTTTCAAGCTAACCTGCGGATTCTCATAAAGCTTCCGACAATTTACTTTTCGTTGCCCAACTAACTAAAAAGCCCCGTAAAAAACGAGGCTTTATTGTTTTCTGCATTCAGAGAAAATCCGTTAAAACGGAATATCATCGTCAAACGAATCAAAGCCTGCAGGCTGCTGGGGTGCGCTGTGTGCTGGCGCTTGCGCAGGCGACTGAGCCGGGCGGGCACTCGGTGCGGCGCCACTTTGATAACCGCCAGTTGGGGCGCCACCAAATTGCTGACCCTCATCTTGATTGAAACTGCCGCCTGCATTATCGCCGCGGCCATCGAGCATCTGTAAATCGTTGGCGACGATTTCAGTGGTGTAGCGATCCGTACCATCTTGCGCCTGCCACTTGCGCGTACGCAGTGAACCCTCGATATAAATCTTGCTGCCTTTTTTCAAATACTGGCCCGCAATTTCGCCCAAGCGATTAAAGAATACAACGCGATGCCACTCGGTGCGCTCTTGTGGTTGGCCAGTAACCTTGTCCTTCCAAGACTCAGACGTCGCAATACTAACGTTGGTGACAGCGCCGCCAGACGGCATGTATTTTATTTCAGGGTCTTGTCCGATATTGCCGATAATAGTAACTTTGTTAACGCCGCGTGCCATGGTAATTTCCTCTTGGTTTGATGGTGTAATCGCCTTTTTTAAACTGATAAGGCGACATTCAGGTTAGGCTTCAAGATGATTTTTGAAGGCCGGTTAGCTTACACGGACTCTTATTCCGCGACAATCGCGTACAACGCCTTTCGGTCGATCGTGCGCTGATCCACTTTCAAGTACGCCGTATTTTCCGACTCCACGATCAGTACTTCTGCAACTCCCTCGAGAGCGCGAAGCTCATCAGCAACGGCTTGCGTGTTGCGGCTAGGAAGCGGCAGAAGTACGCTCGCAAGAAAGCGGGGCGATTGCATTGACTGAGCTGCAATCAACCAAATCAGCGAAAAGCCAGCGCCCAAGCCAAACACGGCGGCCATTCCATGATGTTGCATTAGCCACCCTCCCACCGCGCCTCCCGCCGAGACGCCTATCACTTGGCTTGTGGAGTAGATTCCCGTTGCAGTACCTTTGGCCCCCGCCGGAGCGATTTTGCTCACCATTGAAGGCAATGTAGCTTCCAGCAAGTTAAACGCTACGAAGAAAAAGAAGAGCGCGGCTATCGTGAAATAATAGTTCGGCGGCACGACCATGAGCATCAACTCCATGGCGACTAACAAACCAATTGCCGCAAGGAACACGGGCTTAATTTTTCGACGCTTTTCCGCAATGATGATAAACGGCAGCATGACCGCAAAAGCAACTACCAATAACGGAAAATAGAGCATGCCATGATGGTTACGAGGAATATGCAGCTGCTGCTCAAGAATTTGCGGCAACACCATGAAGTTAGCCATGAGTACAAAATGCAGCGCAAAAATCCCTAGATTCAAACGCATCAGCTCCGGATGTTTTAGTGTTTTCCACAGCAAGCTAGGCACCGCGCCAGCTTCCTGTTTGCGACGCGGCGCCTGCTGCACATTAGGCACTAGCAGGGCAAGAATAAGCATACCGATCACGCCCAACGCAGCGGTAATCCAAAAAATGCTGCCTACCCCACCCCAACTCGCTACCAGAGGGCCAACAACCATGGCGATAGAAAATGAGACGCCGATTGAAGC
>JAYWHF010000429.1:0-8295 GCA_043777855.1 Gammaproteobacteria bacterium
GGTTAGCGTAAAAACGGCGCCCTATCCAGCTTTTCCCACCGATATGCAATCGCAATTTATGGCCATGAACGCCATTGCTGAAGGTGTCAGCCACATTACAGAAACCATCTTCGAAAACCGTTTGGTGCAGGTCAGTGAGTTGAATCGTATGGGGGCGCATATCACTATCGAGGGTAATACGGCGCTTATCACCGGGGTTGAGCGTTTGAGTGGCGCGCCGGTCATGGCCTCAGATTTGCGGGCTTCCGCAAGTTTGGTGATTGCGGGTTTGGTTGCCGATGGAGAAACGATGATAGAGCGTATCTATCATATTGATCGGGGTTACGAGGCCATCGTTGCCAAGTTTCAAAGTATTGGCGCTAGCGTGACGCGCGTGAAGTAGATCGGCCTATTAAACATAGAGATTAACCATGACCCAAACCTTAACCATCGCGCTTACCAAAGGCCGCATTCTTGAAGAGACCTTGCCACTATTAGCGGCAGCAGGTATTGAACCCCTCGAGGATATGGAAAAAAGCCGCAAGCTGGTGTTTGATACGACGCAAGTGGGCGTTCGTCTGCTATTACTACGCGGCGCTGATGTGCCAACCTACGTGCAATTTGGTGCCGCCGATATGGGTGTTTCCGGAAAAGACACGCTGATGGAAAATGGCGCTGATGGTCTTTATGAACCGCTGGATTTGAATATCGCGCGATGCAAGTTGATGACAGCAGCAGTGAAGGGGGCGCCAACCCCGGCCGGACGTATTCGTGTCGCCACTAAGTACGTAAATATCGCCAAACAATATTATGCGACGCAGGGCCGACAAACCGACATCATCAAACTCTATGGTGCAATGGAGTTGGCGCCGATCATGAATTTGGCGGATGAAATTGTGGACATTGTCGATACCGGCAATACGCTGCGTGCTAACGGGCTGGAGCCGCGCGAATTTATCGCTGACATTAGCTCACGCTTGATCGTCAATAAAGCCTCAATGAAAATGAAGCACGTACAAATTCAAACCATTATCGATCATATTGCCAAGGCTGTGGCCGGCGAATAAGCTTTTGTTAAGAGCCAAACCCTATCTTAAGAGCACCGTCATGACTGAATTTTTTATCACCCGATTAAACGCGGAGCAACCAGATTTTGCGGCGCGTTTGGAACAAATATTAGCCTGGGAGTCGGTGAGTGATGCTCGAGTTGCCTCGGTAGTAGAGGATATCCTGCTTAACGTAAAAACCCGTGGCGATGCCGCGGTGATTGAATACACCAACCGCTTTGATCGTCGATCTGTGCAATCAATGGCGGATCTAACTATTACACCTCAGCAATTACAAGCGGCTCTTGTACAGATTACGTCAGAGCAACGTCAAGCCTTAGAAATTGCCGCTGAACGAATTCGTATTTATCACCAGCATCAATTACAAACATCGTGGCGTTATACCGAAGCCGATGGGACTGTCTTGGGTCAACAACTTAGCGCTATGGAGCGTGTTGGGCTTTATGTTCCTGGTGGTAAAGCCTCTTATCCATCATCGGTATTAATGAATGCAATTCCTGCAAAAGTTGCCGGTGTAAACGAGTTAATCATGGTGGTGCCAGCACCCGATAGCGAGTTAAGCCCCATGGTATTAGCCGCTGCGGCGATTGCAGGTGTTGACCGTGTGATTACTATAGGCGGCGCGCAAGCCATTGCCGCCTTAGCTTACGGCACTGAAACGATTGTTAAAGTTGATAAAATTGTTGGCCCCGGAAATATCTATGTCGCCACCGCAAAACGTGCCGTGTTCGGTCAAGTGGCTATAGATATGATTGCCGGGCCATCAGAAATTTTAGTGATATGCGATGGCTTAACCGACCCAGATTGGATTGCGATGGATTTATTTAGCCAAGCCGAACATGACGAACAAGCACAAGCAATTTTGTTATGCCCGGATGCAGAATATTTAGATAAAGTTGAAGCCGCTATGCAGCGCTTATTGCCAACACTCGCGCGTAAAACAATTGCTGAAGAGTCGATCAAAAATCGCGGCGCATTGATTTTAGTAAAAGACATCGCCCAAGCGATCTCCGTGAGCAACCGCATAGCGCCAGAACATTTGGAGTTGTCAGTGGCAGACCCAGAAAGTCTATTGCCGCATATCCGCCATGCGGGTGCCATTTTTATGGGACGCCACACACCTGAAGCCTTAGGTGATTATTGTGCGGGCCCGAATCATGTTTTGCCTACTTCAGGTACTGCACGCTTTTCATCGCCATTGGGCGTTTACGATTTCCAGAAACGCAGTTCAATTATTATGTGTTCACCTGAAGGCGCATCGGAGTTATCAAAAGTAGCTTCGGTATTGGCGCGCAGTGAATATCTAGAAGCGCATGCGCGTTCGGCGGAATATCGCATTAAATAAGGCGTTTAGTTGAAAGTTTTGGCAAGGCTAGGTTTTAGTATTGTTGCTGGGTTTGGCTTTAGCAATTGCGGTTAGTTCGAGCACTTTCCCTTCGCGCAGAATGCGGATTTTAATCTCGCTGCCAAACTCAAGGTCAGCGACAAGGTTTTTCACGGTATGCCCGTTGCTGACGGTCAGGCCATTGATGTGAGTGATGATATCGTTGGGTTTTAGTCCGGCTTTATCGGCGGGCGCTTCGGGTTCGATCTCGGTAATGATCATGCCGTCAGTTCCGTAAACCCCCACACCATAAGGGCTGAGTTGTTGCGCTGATATACCAAGCCAAATCTTTCGTACTTCGCCAAACTCAACAATTTGTTTTAGTGATTTGATGGCAACATCTGCCGGGACCGCAAAGCTGATGCCTACCGACACTGTTGCGGCTTCGTCCAGCTGCGCTGTGTTGATACCGATTAAATTACCCCTAGCGTCGATCAGTGCGCCGCCTGAATTGCCTGGGTTAATCGCGGCATCCGTTTGAATAAAATTCTCGGTGTCATTTATCCCCAAGTTCCAGCGCCCCGTCGCACTGACAATCCCTTGGCTAACGCTCTGACCAACCCCAAAGGGATTGCCAATGGCAAGTACGACGTCGCCCACGCGAATATTGTTCGGTTGATCCACGTTAATGGCGGGCAGATGATCGAGTTTAATCTTAAGTACCGCTATGTCGTTTTCGGCGTCTATGCCCACCAGCTCAGCAGAGGTCGCGCGTCCGTCGTAAAGCAAAATTTGAATTTTATCGGCACCGTTTATGACGTGGTTATTCGTCAGGATAAACCCTTTCTCGTCGACAATAACACCCGAGCCAAGGGTCTTTTGCATGCGTTCTTGCAGTGGGCTATTAGAGTTGTTGTAGAAGTGGCGATAGTAGGGGTTGTTGAAGTAACCCGGTGTGCGTTGCAGAACTTTCTTTTCGGTATAGATGTTAACAACGGCGGGTGCGGCACGGCTGACTGCATCTGCGTAAGAAACGGGGCCATTGCCATAGGCGTCGGCGGCTGTTGAATTGTGTTGAGCGCGCAGTTGAGGGAAGAGTAAAAGTGATAAAAGCGCGATAGTAATGCCTGCAGCAACCGGCCATCCAACATAGTGCAGCAGACGTTGTAGTGTCATGGAGGGCGCCCAAATTTATTGTGTTTTGGTAAACTGCCCGGTCTAAGCGGGGGCTTTTCAACCGATGCTGGCTAGGAGATCAGTAGCGTTTTGCTGCACCGTCAAAATCATAATCATCGGGAGTTTCGGTGGGGCGTGCAGGATAGCTTGGCTCGTCGTCGCGCAAACCATAATCGGCACTTAAAGTGCCTTTACTGCCTGCGTCCTTCGGTGCCCAGTCGCGAGGGGGGTGGATGCTTGTTGCATTGAAATAGCTGGTCTTGGTATCGATCAGGTTAGCATTTGCTGAATCTAGGATCTTACGGCTAATTTCGGGAGTTGCTAATTTCAAGGCACTGCTGGTTAAATGTTCATGCATCTCGCGGTAGCTTTGGTTTAGATTTTGAATGAGTGGCGCGGCTTGCGCGAAAGATTCAGCAACGTCACGTTGATAACTTTGCAGAGCGCTTTCAGCTTGATAAAGCCGTTGTTCCAGTTCGCGGCTATAAATAGTTGACCGAAACGTATGGAGCAAAAATGCACCCAGTGCGGTGCCGCCGAGCAAGAAAAAAATTCCGGTAAATACAAGAGTGCTGAGTGAGAACACAAAAGTCTCCTTAACAATTATCGAGAGAGGTAGTATCGCGTCCTACAAACGAAAATTGCCATTCGAATTGCAATTGGCGCTTAAGACAAAATCTACAGAATTACCCTAACAGTATAAGCCTATTGTTAAAATTGGTAGTCAAAAAATTGCTACTCTCTTCTAAACTTTATCATTTTCCTAGGTTAAAAATGCTTTTGGATAAAAAAGAAACAGAAATAATATTGGCGGGTCCCGTCGGAGCCTTGGAAGCTGTGCTAACACACGGCGACTTTGCCGGTGTCTTAGCGAATAAACAACTACTGGCGATTATTTGTCATCCGCACCCGCAACACGGCGGGACTATGGACAACAAAGTGATTACAACATTGATGCGTACCTATCGCGATCTAGGTGTTCACGCATTGCGTTTTAACTTTCGCGGTGTGGGGAAAAGTGAAGGCGTTTTCGATAACGCAGCAGGTGAGTTGGATGATTTGTTGGCTTTTATCGCGTGGGCGAAAAATAATTTACCAAACCACAAAATATTATTGGCCGGTTTCTCTTTTGGTTCCTCGATTGCGGCACGCGCTAGCTATCAGGTAGAAAATCTCGTTCACTTAACCTTGGTAGCGCCGCCTGTAGAGCGTTATGCGTATGACCTGCACGGTGAGTTTTCGGCGCCGGTTTGTGTGATTCAGGGCGACCGAGATGAACTTGTCAATGCTGATGGTGTTTATGCGTGGGTTGCAGGGTTAAAAGGCCCGATTGCGCTGATTCGGTATGCGGAGGCTGGCCATTTCTTTCACGGTTGCCTATCGACGCTGAAAAAAGATCTAACGGAAAAACTACTAACACAAATTTAATTTTGATCGCATTCATAAAATAGTGTTGCCTATGATTATATCCCCACTCGTGCGCTATCAGCGTGACCTCGAGCGCCCTGAGTTTCGCCATGATGCGGCGCAAGCAAGGGCGGTTGAACACTTGCAGGAACTTCATGTGCAGTTGGTCGCAAGTTGGCAGGAGCAACAGCAAATAGCGCTTTACCAGCGTATTAAATCGCTGTTCGGTTTTTCAGCCCAGCCTCCGATTCTTGGTTTGTATTTTTGGGGCGGGGTAGGGCGCGGTAAAACTTATTTGATGGATAGTTTTTATGAAAGCCTACCTTTCCCCCGTAAAATACGTATCCATTTCCACCGCTTTATGCGGCGCATCCATTCAGAGCTTGAGCGCTTAGGCCATCAAAAAAATCCGCTGCAAAAAGTGGCTGAGCTGATTAGTAGTGAAGCCTGTGTTATTTGTTTTGATGAATTCTTTGTTTCTGATATTGCTGACGCTATGATTCTCAGCACTTTAATGTCGGAACTTTTTTCGCGCGGAGTCGTTTTAGTTGCCACCTCGAATATTGTTCCTGATGATTTGTATAAAGATGGTTTGCAGCGAGCACGTTTTTTACCCTTAATCGAGCTGTTAAAAAAGCATACTCATGTGATTAACGTGGATGGCGGCGTAGATTATCGTTTGCGTGCTTTGCAGCAAGCTGAGCTGTATCACGCTCCACTAGATGCTGCTGCCGATAAAAATTTACAAAAGAGTTTTCGCAGCCTATTGGTCTCGCAGGCCGATGAGCGTGAAAACCTGACGCTGATGATCGAGGGGCGCGCCGTTCAGACACGTTATCTCGCGGATGGCGTCGTGTGGTTTGATTTTGAGGCTATTTGTGATGGGCCGCGTTCGCAAAATGATTACATCGAAGTGGCGAAAGAATACCACTCGGTGTTTATCAGCAATGTGCCTGCCATGGGTCGAGATAATGACGATCAAGCGCGTCGATTTATTAGTTTGGTGGATGAGTTCTATGATCATCAGATTAAATTGGTGTTGTCGGCGGCAGTTCCCTTGGTTGCTCTGTATTCGGAAGGGAAATTGAATTTTGAGTTTCAGCGCACCATAAGCCGCCTTCTAGAGATGCAGAGCCATGATTATTTGGCAAAACCGCATAAGCCTTGAGGTTGCGCGCGCATTTGATTTTTCGGCCATGTCTTTACAATGCAGAACGCCCTTTTACCTTTTATTCAATGTACCGGTTTTCAATGTACCGGTATTCAATGTGGCGCTATCAGCTATGCGCGGCAGTTTGGTAGCGCTGCGGTTATTTAGCGCACCTTACCTAGCGCTCCCCTTACTGGGGGGTACGAAAATGGTTGAAATACAAGCTCTTAATATGTAGTATGCTCCCTCCTTTTATGCGGGCTCTTCCTGCATTGAGTAATTTCTTCTTCTCATCAAGCATAGGCAAACACAACATGAAGACATATAGTGCCAAAGCTGAAACAGTCGTACACGACTGGTTCATAGTAGATGCGGCAGGTAAGACTTTAGGTCGCCTGTCCGCTCAAATCGCCTCTCGTTTGCGCGGTAAGCACAAGCCTGAGTACACCCCTCACGTGGATACCGGTGACTTTATCGTCGTCATTAATGCAGAACAAGTGCATGTGACTGGTAAAAAAGCGACTGATAAAATTTATTATCATCACACCAACCACGTTGGCGGCATCAAAGCCATTAGCTTTAAGAAGCTGATTGAAAAGGCACCTACACACCCGATTGAAAAAGCGGTTAAGGGTATGTTGCCGCGCGGTCCTTTGGGGCGCGCCATGCTGAGAAAGCTTAAAGTGTACGCAGGAACCGAGCATCCACATGCTGCTCAGCAACCGCAAGAACTCAATATCTAATAAGGGGCTGATGATGTCTACAACACAATATTACGGTACGGGTCGTCGCAAGACCTCTACTGCGCGCGTATTTTTGACCGCAGGCTCGGGGACGATAGTTGTTAATGATCGTCCATTGGATGAGTATTTTGGTCGCCCGGTAGCACGCATGGTTGTTCGTCAACCATTAGAGCTTGTCGGCTTGACCGAGAAGTTTGATGTGAATGTTACCGTTGCTGGCGGTGGTAGCTTTGGTCAGGCCGGCGCGATTCGCCATGGCTTGACTCGTGCGCTCATGGAGTATAACGAAGAGCTTCGCTCTGTTTTGCGCAAAGCGGGTTATGTAACACGCGATTCGCGCGAAGTTGAACGTAAGAAAGTGGGCCTGCGCAAAGCGCGTAAGAAACCGCAATTCTCTAAGCGTTAATCTATTTCGTCGCTGCTTTTTTAGCAGCTTCGTTTGGACTTCCGAAGAAAAGCTCAAGTCTGAGAAGGTTTGGGCTTTTTTTATGCTGTGCGTCTTTTTATGTTTTTATCAATCCTTGCATTGGGCATGGTTGTTCTTGTAAGCAGTGTGTATTTTCATTAAGATTGCTGGCTTTTTGGGTTTATCCAAAATAATTCTAAATCATTGAATTTAAGTGGTTTACTGGCCGTTGTAGCTGTTAGGGGGAGAAACCGTCATGACCAATGACGCAGTAAATAAATCACGCCGTAGCCTCCTTATTGGTGCTACGACTGTTGTGGGCGCCTTGGGTGCTGTTGGCGTTGCCGTGCCCTTTGTTGGCTCCTGGAATCCAAGCGCTAAAGCTAAGGCGGCGGGTGCATCTGTTAAGGTGAATATTAGCAAAATCGAACCTGGCCAGATGATCACCGAAGAATGGCGAGGAAAGCCGGTTTATATTTTGCGTCGCACACAAGCTGCATTGGATGGGCTGAAAAAAATTCAAGAAACTGAGGTCTTGCGTGACCCGAACTCAGATGATCTCCAGCAGCCTTCCTACGCAAAGAATGCTAGTCGCGCAATCAAAGAAGAGTTTGCCATTATGCTGGGTGTTTGCACCCATTTGGGTTGTGCCCCGTCATTCCGTCCAGACGTTGGTGCCGCCGATTTGGGTGGCGATAAGTGGCAAGGTGGGTTCTTTTGCGCATGTCACGGCTCGAAGTATGACTTGGCGGGCCGAGTCTACAAGGGCGTGCCAGCTCCGCTAAATCTCGAAGTACCAAAGCACATGTATGAAAGCGATAACGTAGTCATCATCGGCGAAGATCAAGGGGCATAAGATGAATTGGTTAGTTGGTTTGTGGAATTGGGTTGATAATCGTCTTCCTGTTCAGAAGGCGTGGGACACCCACATGGGCAAATATTACGCGCCCAAGAATTTTAATTTCTGGTATTTTTTCGGTGTTTTCGCGCTCTTAGTCTTAGTTAATCAGCTGGTTACAGGAATCTGGCTAACAATGAGTTAT
>JAYWHF010000430.1:0-8282 GCA_043777855.1 Gammaproteobacteria bacterium
GGTTGATTTTTATGCAATCACCACCGGCGGAAGCGTCGGAAACAATGTTATCGCTGAGTTCAACTCGAACTTCATCGACGCCAAAATAGTTGTTCATGCGATGGTGTAAAACATTGACCGCTTGTTCCGAACTAATGTGATGCGGGTAGGGGCGGTGCAAGTGTTCAGCAGCGGGCAGTGAGAAAATATGGCATAGGCGCTCACCCATTTGACGTAGCGTTTTGCGATCTCCGCGAATTTTGTCCTGTGCTGAGCCGTATAGAAGTTGACTGAAATGGCCAAATTGAGGGGTGCCTCTGTGACGTAGAAGCTCTATGACAACTTGATACTGGTCGGCGGTAGCGTGAAGTATTTTGCCCAGTGAATCGCCGCGCCCAAGTTGCTTGTGTATGTCTGCCTTTAGCTCTCTGAGAGAGTGATAGATGCCTTCGGGGTCAAATGCTAGCGGTTGGCGCTGGTAAAAATCAGCGGCGATTTTGGGTAACTGACGCCCTGCCTGTGCGAGAAATTGTGGTTCAATATCGGCGGGCCATTTGATGGCATCAAGAATTCTGATTGGCTTTTGTAGGGCTACCAATCGCATGGATAGCCCGCGCAAACGCTCTAAATAGGTGCCATTTTTCATCAAGAAATGCTCGTAGACAAAATGCTCGTCGAGAGGGCTTTAGAGTGACTTACAAGCATCATTCAACTCAGTGGTCATTCTATAGTGTCTGACTGTGAAAGTACTTGTCAGGAAGGTAGTTTTTTAGCGTGAATAGCAGCCGAGCGGGATTTATTGGTGTCCGCGTGGTTCATTTGTTAGTCTAGCGGCCGCACTCATGTTATTCCGCCATGATTTGTTTGTGATTGATTAATTGTCCTTATTGTTTTTTTGGAGTCATGATGAAAAACCTGTTGATTTTTACGTTGCTAGTGTTAGGGATTTTTTGCGGATTCATTTATTACAAAACGGGAGTCGTCCCCGTTAATGAATGGAGTGAACAGCTGCAGCGTGATGGTTTAGCGGGTACCCTAAAGAAAATTTCAGCGGGAGAATTTGTTGCGCAGGCAAAAAAAATGGCCAGCGAAGCAACTGGAGGTACTTTTGCGACCCCACAAGCGGCGAAAGTGCAAATCTATAAATGGACTGACGAGAAAGGCGTGGTGCATTACGATAATCAACCGGTTAAAAACGCGCAGGAGCTGACGATTGACCCTAACGCCAATATTTTACCGATGGCGAATGACTCTACGCTGGGTGGTGACGAAAAGCCGGTCGTCGACGACAGTGCGCAACAAGCTATGGAAAATATAGAGAAAATGCGTGCTGCCACCGAAAAACGCTTGGGTATTTAGATCGCTGAGAATTAGTTAATCTGGAATCTTTGAATGATGTATTTCGCGCGAGCATCCAAGTGGTTGCTGTTGTTACTGCTAGGACTGATCTGCGTTTTTCAGTTATTTTTTTTCGCACAAGTTTTGTATTGGAAATGGTCAGCTCCTAGCCAGACGAGTTTCATGGCGCTGCGTTTGGGGGAGTTACGTGATACAAACCCTAAGGCGAGCATTCATTATAAGTGGGTCCCTTACGCTCAAATTTCTGAGAATTTAAAGCGCGCGGTGGTTGCGTCAGAAGACGATAAGTTTATGAGTCATAACGGGTTTGATTGGCAAGGTATTCAAGATGCCTTGGAAAAGAATCAGCGCAAAGGTAAATCAGTGGCTGGTGGCTCTACTATCACGCAGCAGTTAGCAAAAAATCTCTTTCTATCCCCCTCACGTTCCTACGTCCGCAAACTACAGGAAGCTGTTATCACGGTAATGATCGAACTGCTGTGGGATAAGCGACGGATTCTCGAGGTGTATCTGAACGTGGTCGAATGGGGTAGTGGCGTTTTTGGCGCAGAGGCTGCTGCGCAGCACTATTACCAAGTTCATGCCGCACGATTAACTGAACAACAAGCTGTGCGAATAGCCGTCATGTTGCCTAATCCTCGGAAGTTTGAGAAAAAGTACCCCGGATACGTTGCCAATCACGCCCAGGTTGTGTTGGGTCGCATGCGCTTTTCAGATGTGCCTAGGTAATCTTAATGGTTCTCGCTGACATCTCCTTAGGCTATAATCGCGAGCCGTCGAGCCTAGGCGCGGTTTTAGTGACAAATGTTACTGATTTTCTCGTGAAGTTAAACCTTTTAAGGTGGTTGCTGTGCCAATTTATGAATATCTGTGTGGAGCCTGTGGTCATCAAGAAGAGGCTTTGCAAAAACTGAGTGACGCGGCACTAGTTGATTGTCCAGCGTGCGGCAAACCTAGCTTGAAGAAACAAATATCCGCGGCAGGTTTTCGCCTTAAAGGTGGAGGCTGGTATGAAACTGATTTTAAGTCAGGTAATAAGAAAAACTTGGCTGGCGATTCAAGTAATTCTGCTAGCTCCACAACCTCGGTTGCACCCAGCCCCGCATCCGAAAGTAAGCCGGCCGTCGCTAAGTCGGCAGAGTAGTACGCTTGATTAGCGGCAATTATTCTTTACATAAGCATTGTTAATTTTACGTATCAATTTAATAACAGGATCGTTCTATGCGCAGCCAATACTGTGGTCTTTTAAATACCACTCATATTGATCAAGAAGTCACCCTCTGTGGATGGGTTGATCGTCGTCGTGACCACGGTGGTGTCATATTTATCGATCTACGCGACCGGGACGGTATTGTGCAAGTCGTCTTTGATCCCGATGCAAAAGAGAACTTTGAACTCGCGAATAAAGTGCGCGGCGAATATGTTTTGCAGGTAGTGGGTAAGGTGCGAGCTCGCGCTGCGGCGACGGTGAATTCCAACATGTCCACCGGTGATATTGAGGTTTATGCAACCGCGTTGACTACTCTTAACGAAGCAGAAACTATCCCGTTTCCATTGGATTCCTACTCGACAGTGGGTGAAGATGTTAGATTGAAATACCGCTTCCTTGATTTGCGTCGCCTAGAAATGCAAAAGAGTCTGCGCTTCCGCTCAAAAGTCACTAGCGCTATTCGCAATTACTTGGACCGCAATAACTTTTTAGATATTGAAACCCCGATCCTTACTCGTGCAACCCCAGAGGGCGCGCGCGACTACTTGGTCCCCTCGCGCACGCACGAAAATAAATTTTTTGCGCTGCCGCAGTCGCCGCAGTTGTTTAAACAATTATTGATGGTCGCCGGGTTTGATCGTTATTATCAAATTGCCAAGTGTTTTCGCGATGAAGATTTACGCGCTGATCGGCAACCAGAGTTCACTCAAATCGACATAGAGACTTCGTTTATGACGCAAGATCAAATTATGTCAGTGACTGAAGGCATGATTCGTGAAGTTTTCAAAAATTTGAAGGGCGTAGAGTTTGACGAATTGCAACGCATGCCGTTTTCGGAAGCTATAGCGAAGTATGGGTCTGATAAGCCAGATATGCGCATTCCGCTGGAATTAGTTGACATTAAGGACTTGGTGACAGCGGTAGATTTTAAAGTTTTTTCGGGCCCGGCAAATGACGCTAAATCACGTGTGACTGCACTTAAAGTTCCTGGTGGGAATGAAAAACTAACGCGTAAGCAAATCGATGATTACACCAAGTTTGTCAGTATTTATGGTGCAAAAGGTTTGGCCTATATTAAAGTCAACGATAAGACCGATCTTGAAGAAGGATTACAATCACCCATTGTTAAAAATTTGCCAGTGCCAGTGCGAGCAGCGATTCTAGAACGCGTCGGCGCAGAAAATGGCGATTTAATTTTCTTTGGTGCTGATAAACACAAAATCGTCACTGAAGCCTTGGGCGCATTGCGTTGCAAATTGGGCGCCGATTTAAATCTGTATACCAAAGAGTGGGCGATGTTGTGGGTAGTCGATTTTCCTATGTTTGAAGAGACCGACAACGGCGGTCTAACGGCTATTCACCACCCCTTTACTGCGCCATCTTGCTCCCCGGAGATGTTGTTGAATAATCCGGTGGACGCGTTTTCGCAAGCTTACGATTTGGTATTAAATGGAACGGAGTTGGGTGGTGGCTCTGTTCGTATTCACACAAAGGAAATGCAGCAAACGGTATTCGGAATTTTAGGTATTAGTGAGGAAGAGCAGCGAGAGAAATTTGGCTTCCTGCTGGACGCTTTGAAATACGGTGCGCCACCTCATGGTGGCTTGGCCTTTGGCTTGGATCGTTTAATTATGTTGATGATTGGAGCAAGTTCAATCCGCGATGTTATTGCTTTCCCCAAAACCCAAAGTGCGGCCTGCGTTATGACTGACGCACCAGGAGCAGTAGACGATCTGCAGTTGCGTGAATTGCACATTCGTTTGCGTAAAAAAGAACAAGTGTCTGCCTCGCTCGATGCAGCTGAATATGGGATGTAATGGATTTATGAAAAGTCAGGCCATGGAAAATTACCAGCAAAACAACTCGGATGAGATAGATCTTTTTGATATCGTTGAAAAGATTTGGGCTGGAAAAAAAGTTATTGCGGGAATTATGTTAGTGAGTGCAATCATCGCTTTCGTAGCATTAAAGATGACTCCGTCCTATTACGGAATTTCGGTGACAATAGATAGGGCCAGTGCAGATCAATTGCGTCCTTTGGCACCGTCGTTATTGGGTAGTAATGAGTATCAAGTGCCAGCTCCGGATGAAAATAAAATTTATGGCAAAATCCTATTGCAGGCGGATTCTATTGCTTTATTGAGGGCTTTTTGGGAAAACGAAACGGGTAAGGCGCTAAATCTAGACGCGGGAACAATCAAGTCAGATGTGCTTCAAGAATTTGACCGCTTTTCCAAGAGTTTTATTCTGACCGGATTAAATCCGAAAACACCAGAGATAACCGCGCGGAAGATAACGTTAGAACATAGGAACTCACTTGAAGGCATAAAGCTGCTCAACAATTATGTGGCTTTTTTAAATAAACGCAGCTTGGGCGAATTAACCGGCAGATTGAAAGAAGCTTATACCGCAAATTTAAACGCGCTGGACATCGCCTATAACGCCCGAAACTCAATTGAGCAAAGAAAATTAAGTGATGCATTAATTAATTTGCACGAGAACTCAAAGATTGCGGCGTCTTTAGGTATCAAAGAAACACCGTTCAAAGAGTTGGAAAATATACAGTTAAAGGTGCTGGATAGCCGTGACTACTTATTGGGAACAAAAGTTTTAGCTCAACAAATAGATATATTGCTTGCGCGGCAGGGTAAATCCTTGGCGCCATTTTCATTAGACCTGCGCAATATGGAAACCTGGCGCGATCAAATGACAAGTGACTTACAGCGATTGAATGATTCCACCGTAGAAAGAATGTTGTTTGTTGTTGTGAATAAACCTGAGGCGTCGTTTGCGCCAATAAAGCCCAAAAAGTCTTTAATATTTGTTGGGGTGGTTTTATTGTCGGGCTGTTTGGGTGTGCTCTTAGTGCTAATTATGTCGGCACTTAAAAATCGTAAAGCCATCGCTTCTTAGTTTTTTTCAGGTACAAGAAACACTTTTTTAGTGGCAACACATTTTTGCTCGCGATCTGCAGATAACTTGCCTGCCCCGTGCAATTCACGCAAAACTGCTCTGAACCAACACAGCATACAATTATGGCTCTTATCCTCGGCATTGATCCCGGCTCTCGAAAAACAGGCTTCGGGTTGATCAATGTTGTGGGGAGTAAAATCGAGTACGTAACCAGTGGTGTGATTCGTATTCCTGACGATGAGCTACCTGAACGTCTAAAAGTTATTTTTAATTCCTTATCTCAAATTATCAATCAATATTGCCCACAAGAAGTAGCAATCGAACAAGTATTCATGGCTAAAAATGCGGCATCGGCTTTGAAGTTGGGGCAGGCGAGGGGTGCTGCTATAGTAGCGGCTGTTGCACAAAATTTGCCAGTTGCGGAATATGAAGCCCGCAAAGTTAAACAGTCTGTTGTCGGTAACGGTGCGGCAGACAAACTTCAAGTACAGCACATGGTTAAAACCTTGTTGAAGTTGCCCTCTTTGCCTCAGGAGGATGCTGCAGACGCCTTAGCTGTTGCGCTCTGCCATGCAAACTCACAGCAACTGTTAATTAAAATTGCTGGTTCGAGCAGTTTTCGACGTGGACGCGTTGTGTGACGGCATTAACCACTTAAAAATGAAGCATAGAGAAAGAAATGATTGGACGTATACGTGGTATTTTGATCGAGAAAACCCCCCCCTACTTGTTGTTGGAGGCAAATGGTATTGGCTACGAGATACAGGCACCTATGACGACTTTTTATCGGTTGCCCACGGTAGGTGCAGAGTTAGTTCTACATACGCATCTATCCATCACAGAAAATTTACATCAACTGTTTGGTTTTATCGATCAGCGTGACCGCGCTTTATTTCGTACCCTAATTAAAGTTAGTAGTGTTGGCCCCAAATTGGCGATCGCAATTTTATCTGGAATGGAATCGGATGATATCGCTCGATGCGTGCAAGAAAATAATATCGCAGCACTCACCAAGGTGCCGGGCATAGGTGCTAAAACCGCCGAGCGTTTAGTGGTTGAATTGAGAGATCGATTAAAGACCTGGAATTCATCATCGGGTGAGGCGGTTATTCAAGGAAAAGCACCTAAAACGGTTGGAGTAAGCGATGTTTATGCAGAGGCGGAAAGTGCCTTGATTTCATTGGGCTATAAGCCTGTTGATGCCACAAAAATGATTGCCTTGGCAATCAAGCAAAAACCTGACGCAAGCAGTGAAGAGCTAATTCGCCTAGCGTTACGCGCTATGGCATCTGCGTAATTTTTTATGATTGCTGAGTGAAAAATGATAGAGATAGATCGTCTAATTGCTCCCGCTGCCCAAGAGCGTGAAGAGTTTCTGGATCGCACGGTGCGCCCCAAAAGTCTTGCCGACTATGTGGGGCAGCCGGTCGTGCGTGAACAAATGGAAATTTTTATTGGTGCTGCGAAAAAGCGCAATGAGGCACTGGACCATACTCTGGTTTTTGGCCCGCCAGGATTAGGTAAAACAACACTAGCGCATATTATTGCTAATGAAATGGGTGTGTCTTTAAAAAGTACGTCGGGTCCAGTATTGGAAAAAGCAGGTGACTTGGCCGCATTAATGACCAACTTAGAGCCGGGCGACGTTTTATTTATTGACGAAATCCATCGCCTGAGCCCCGTCGTTGAAGAAATTCTTTACCCCGCCATGGAGGATTTTCAGCTCGATATTATGATTGGCGAGGGCCCTTCCGCGCGGTCCATTAAGCTTGACTTACCCCAATTCACCCTCGTGGGTGCGACGACTCGCGCTGGACTATTGACATCACCTTTAAGAGACCGTTTTGGTATTGTTCAGCGTCTGGAGTTTTATAATGTAGCCGATCTAACTCACATCGTTGCTCGCTCAGCAGCGCTGTTGGGTGTGAATATGGATGCGCAAGGCGCGCAGGAGGTTGCCAAGCGGTCGCGCGGTACTCCACGAATTGCCAATCGTTTGCTGCGCCGAGTCCGTGATTACGCAGAAATGAAAGGGGACGGTGTGGTTACCTTGGCGATGGCCGATAGCGCGTTAAATATGTTGAATGTGGACGAGCGTGGTTTTGATCATATGGATCGCAGGCTACTTGCGGCTCTGATGAATAATTTTGATGGCGGTCCAGTAGGTGTTGAAAGCCTTGCTGCCGCAATCAGTGAAGATCGCGGAACTATTGAAGATGTGATTGAACCCTATCTAATTCAGCAGGGTTTTTTGGCTCGCACACCGCGTGGTCGTGTGTTGACTAATAATGCCTATCTGCATCTGGGGGCGGTGATGCCAAAACGATTGCAACAAGATCTCAATGAGTAATTCCGATGCGAGTATTTTTTCTGCAGAGAAATCATGTTGATGAACGAATTTAGTATTCCAATTCGTGTTTACATTGAAGACACCGATGCGGGTGGAATTGTTTATTACGTAAACTATTTGAAATTCATGGAGCGCAGCCGTACAGAATTTTTGCGTACATTGGGGTATGATAAGCCCGCCATTCTAAGTGAAGGTCTTTTGCTGGTTGTTCATAGCGCGCACATCGATTACCGCCGTCCGGCCCGTCTTGATGATGCGTTAAATGTTTCAACCAGCCTTGTAAAATTGGCGCGGTCTTATGTCGATTTTAAACAGCAAGTAATGCGTGGCGAGGAGGTGCTTTGTTTGGGTAGCATTCGCGTTGCTTGTGTCGATAGTAACAAAATGAAGCCTTTTCCATTACCGCCAGCACTACATAAACACTTAGCGCAATACATTGAAACTCAATTTCTAGGTTAAAAATTGCTATGT
>JAYWHF010000431.1:0-8280 GCA_043777855.1 Gammaproteobacteria bacterium
CCGCGCACCGCGCACAGGCGTCTACTCACGGCGTGGCAAAATTTGCTCCTATTGCCTGTGCCGGCCCTTTACTGTCTAGCGAGCTGGAAGCACTTGCTAAAGTATTGGATAACCCCGCGCGACCTCTCGTTGCGATAGTCGGCGGTTCGAAGGTATCGACTAAATTAAGTGTGTTAGATGCTCTCTCAAAAATCGCCGACATTCTTGTTGTTGGCGGTGGCATCTCCAATACGTTTGTTGCAGCCGCAGGCAATGAAGTAGGCAACTCACTGTACGAAAAAGATTTAATTCCAGAAGCACAACGCTTGTGCAAAATTACCAACGTGGTTTTCGCAACCGACGTGCGCACTACCAAAGAAGGCTTCAAGCAATGGAATCACAACTCTGTTTGTACCGTTAAAAAACCCAATGAAATTCAAGCCGACGAAGAAATTATTGACTACGGCCCAGAAACGGCCGCGCATGTTTCTGAAATTATCAAAAATGCAAAAACTATTTTATGGAATGGCCCCGTGGGTGTCTTCGAGTTCGACGCTTTTGCGAAAGGCACCGAAGCAATCTCGCGCGCAATCGCAGCAAGTGATGCTTTTTCTGTGGCGGGTGGTGGCGATACATTAGCGGCTATTGATAAGTGGGATCTCGCGGATAAAATTTCGTACGTTTCCACTGGCGGCGGAGCCTTTTTAGAATTCGTAGAAGGCAAAGTATTGCCTGCTGTTGCGATTTTGGAGGAACGGGCAAAGGGCTAGTGGTATTAATGCTCTCATAAAAAAACCCGCATATATTCATGTATGCGGGTTTTTTTATTAAAAAAATAATCTTGTGGCAGCGAACATCCTATTAGATTTTACCGGTCAAGCATGTTATTTAAAGCGTATTGCCTCCAGTCCATATATTGTTGATGCGCCCGTCGGCTGTGGGCATCGTTATAGTTTTATACCCTGCTTTTTCAACAACGGTCATCAAGACATTGGAATGATTAACGGATTTGTCATTTTTATTTTGCCCACCCATAGCTTTACCACTGGTGCCTAAAGGCCCTAAGTTGACGGAGCGCCCGGTAACAAGGCCGGCATTTTTTCCACCCGCCAAAAACATCGGAATACGGAAGTGATTGTGGTAGTTTCCGTGGGCCAAATCAGAGACCGCGCAAAGAACCGTGTTATCCAACAAGCTGCCATTAACGTCTGGTGTGTCGGCAAGCTTTTTAATCAACTTGGCAAACTGATCCATCCACCAAATTTTACTGGTCGTGTGCGCCGCTGCATTTTGGTGGGAAAGATCATGATCGGCGTTGCTCGTGCCGGGCACAACAATCGGACAAACGGGAACACCGTAGCTAAACGCGATGGTACGCGTAAGGCCACAGGATAAGGCCGCCACGGCTAAGTCCTGTTGAATATCGGAAATATTGGCTAGTTTTGCCGTGGCCCAGAGTGCCGCGTCGTTCCCGCCCGTGATCATATTTATGCGCGGTTTGATGGTTGCACCCAGATCTGAACAACTCGTCCCGGTGGCCGAACCCTTTATTTTCGATTCAAGGACATCAAGTGCCGCTAGGTGCTGGTCTAATCGATCCCGCTCTACACCTCCCAATTGAGTCCTCATGCGATTTAAATCTTCGCGAGAGCGGGTCAATATATCAAGCTGGACAGGATCGCCCGCGGTACCACCAGTACTCGAACCAAATAGCTGAGGATACAACACTCGCGGATCATCAACCGCATGAAGGCTAGTACCTGCATCATAGCTGATGCGTTTACTGGAATCGCCACCCCATTGGGTGCCCACGCCCATTTGAATGGACGGTTTTGATATGCCGTTGCTGTTGCGGTTTATCCAGTCTTCTTTACCCATTTGCACGTCGATAGAGGACAAATTACCGATATCTTCGCGCACGCCGGTTAAACATTTAAGCGCTCCTCCTTCATGGGTGGGCTTATCACCTTCGTAACCGATACCATCTAAAAAAACCAACTGGCTCGCGACTGACTTCAATGGCGCGGACATAGCCGGGAACGTCGGGTTCCCGCCAAAGTTACCGGGTGTTGGGAAGAAAATATCGGGTACACAACCATTGGGGTGGTAAAGGAAAATTGTGCGCATGCGCTGCGTGCCTTGTGCCATCGCCGAGCGCCCCAACAAAGTTGCCAAGGGTGTCATGGTTAACATAGACCCAGCAGCAAGTGCCTTAATTAATGAACGTCTTTTCATGATGGTTCCTATTTCCGATTCAAGAACGTGGGTGAAGTAACCGTTTCGAGCATCATTACTTTCACGTCTGTCGATTTGTTTTGCCAGCGTGAATAGCTGCTCTTAACACCACATTCATTGGGTTGTGCTACACCTTGCGCAAAACGCTGATATTGGGTTGTTAAACATCTGGAGCTCGGCTCCATACCCGGCCCGGCCAATACGCTCGCCAACCCCGTTAAATTATTGAAATTATAGCTGTCCGACTCAGTCATGATTTTCAAGCCTGAAATTGACCCGGTAGCATCTATTAGCAAATTATTACCTTCGGTCGTCCTGTAGCGACCAACGGCATCATAATTCTCAAACCCAAACCCTACGTCATCAATATATTGGTGGCATGACTGACAGGTCGCATTAGTGGTATGCGCCGCAAAACGCTCGCGAGTCGGCTTGTTAGGATCTAATGGCTCAATTTCACCGACGTTGGGCGGTGGAAGACCAAACTCCTGACAAAGCAAGTTGCGACGCACGAGCAAGCCGCGGTGAATTGGGTGGGATTCCTTGAGATTCGACAAGGTCGACATTACGGCACCTTTCGTCATCACACCGCTGCGCTGCTCATTCACCGTAACTTTTTGATAGTTATTCCCCGTCACACCGGCAATACCGTAATATTTTGCCAAGGGTTCATTCAAGAAACTAAAATTACTTTGAAAGAAACCAGCCATTGAGTGGCCCGGCTGCAAAAAGATTTCCTGCAAGAACATTTCGAGTTCGGTTTGCATAGCCTTACCCATCACCGGATTGAACTCTGGATAAAGTGTCCTGTCGCGCTGTAAGCCCGCTACATCACCTATGTGCAACCACTGCAAGCCGAAGTTAGCAATTTGTGCTTTTGCTTTCGGTGTTGCTAGCAAACGATCAGCTTGCGCGCGCAGTTCAGCAGGCGTACTCAGAAGATTATTGTCAGCAGCGGTAAATAGCGCTGCATCAGGCATGCTCCCGATAAAACTATAGGACAAAACACTCGCCGTTTCATAAGGCGTCAGCACAAATTTGCCATTAACCGTCGTACCCACCTCAGACCGGTATAAAAAATTCGCTGACGCTAGCATCGCTTGAATAACTCTACGAGCACCTTCCTCATTGCTACCAGCCGTTTTGAACAGCGCCGTATATGAGGTAGTTTCAGCAGCAACCAGCGGACGACGGAAGGCCCTCTTGCCAAAGCTAGCGACAAAAGTGGTTGCACATTGATCCCGCGCTGTACCCGCCGCACAAGTCATAACGCCACTGAGATTAGCGTCAGTCGCAAGTTTCTCGGCAGCAGACCAATAGGCGTCAAGTCGACCGGTGTTAATTTTTGCGGCAGCAGCGTTGTTATCGAACCCACGCACGACTGTGTCTGGCTCAAAACCGTCTGCCGTGGCACTGCCGGCATTGCTGTTTAGGAGATCGTTCACTGTGTTGGCGTACTCAAAACTATTCAGCAAACGCAACCGACGCGGCAGAACTTCTTCGTTGTCGTTGCAAGTCACGGGCGGAGTCCAGCTCATAATAAAATCAGCAACGGCCGTGGCGCACCCGTTACTGACACTGCAAAGAGTCGGATTACTTGGTGGCATAGAAACATCGATTTTAGATATTAAGGTCGCGCGAGTGAACCTTGATGGCAAAATGGGGCGCTGAGGACTGTCGCCACGCGCACCATGACAATTCGCACAGAGCGCTCCAAAGCGCTCGGCACCACTTACAACGTTGACGCTTGATGAACTACTGCTCACACGGCTAATACTCGACGGCACTACAACCGAACTCGACTTAGACGACAAGGGCTTACTTGACGCCACCGAGCTTTGAGCCAAGCTCCAACTCAATATGTAGTCAGCGACTGCCGACACACAACCGCTACTGACACTACACGCACCCGGATTCAACGGCGGCATTATGACAATCTGTGCCATCAACGTCGCTCGAGTAAAGTTAGCCACACGAATCGGTTGGCCCGGGTTATCCCCTTTGGCACCATGGCACCCTAAACACATTGCTACGTAAAGTTCCTTTCCGTCAGCCGGCGCAACACTGCTGCTGGCAAGGGCTCGCGAACTCGCAACACTGCTGACCGAGGCAGCGCTAATTGATTTTGATGAACTTACTGATGAGGTTTTCATTGAGCTTACGCTGGCTAAACTACTGCTGGCAGGGGCTTTCGAGCTCGCAGCACTGCTGACCGACGCAACACTAATTGATTTTGATGAACTTACTGATGAGGTTTTCATTGAGCTTGGGCTGGCCGAGCTCAATCTCGCCACGCTGCTCGGTACAGAAGCATTTTCGACAGACCTGGGCGTTGAACTTGCCGGTATTACAATTAGACTACTCGCCGAACGCGATGACATTTGCCCGACGGAAACCTGCGCTGCCGAAGAGCGAACCCCAGTGCTACTGGCATTAGGAGACAAAGAGGCGACGCTGTCCCCGGGCACGGAGGTCGAAGCAGATGTAGATATCGGCTTGCTGCTTGCAGCGACCGACGAGGGAGGATTTTCACCTAAGGTGCCTGTCGAGCTTTTAGCGGACGAGGTATCTCCGCCCGCACCTCCACATGCCGTCAAAATGCTCAAAAGAGAGCAAGCAAAAACTATATTTCTAACTAGCATGGTTTCACCATTCATCGACACTGTTCACATGGCGCAAAAATAACACTTTTTATGTGGTTGAAATGTGCGCTGCGTTTTATTTGCGATTAAATGATGGTTGAAAAATTAGGATGAAAACGGCGAGTGTTCACGCATAGAAGCTAATGCCGGTCGAAGGTCTCCAAACGCTAACCGCCAGCCCCTTTTTCGGCCATCAAGGGTTTGGCTGTATCAACCCTATTTTTTTTCATAAAACGAATCTAGCAATTTGAGAACAGCGCCGCGTTGCGCGGCATTCAGGCGAGACCACATCGCTTGCAATGTGGCGGTTTCATCAGCGATGGATGTACGGCTGTATTCTAGCGGTATTTTCTCTCGTACCAGCATGGGCACTGTTGGCGCCTCGCTATCCAAAAAAAACCAAGGCAGAGGCATGGAAAGGCAGCGTGCAAGTAGGTATAGCTGAGAAGCGCTTATTTTATTTTGCGCATTTTCATAGCGCGATATTTGCTGCTGTGTTGAGCCTATGGCCTCAGCCAAGGCGGCCGCGCTTACGCCTTGCTGCTGCCTCAATTTCTTAAGCCGCAACCCCAGCTGACGATCGATATCATTTACTAATGGCTTGGTCATAGCGTGTCATCCAAAAACAGGTGAATTTGTTATATTCACACGGTTGACAGGTATATTACGCAGCGTTTATTATTCTAACAGCAACATAAATGTAGTAGGTAATACCGATAAACACGCTATAGGCTCTTTTGTTCGATACAGTGCCGGCAATTGAGCCTTGACTGGGTTTATCCTGAGACGTCTCAACACAATTTGGTTTAACTTTTCGATTGAAAATGCAAGGAGGTATTCATGGATACCCTAAATTCACAGGGTCTTGGGGGGCCAAATAACCCAACGCTGGCGGAAGAATTAGCGCTGCTCTACGATGAAATTGTAGAGCTCGAGACACATAGCGCCGTTTTGTGCGATGGATTATGTTGTATGGTTGCAGCACAACTGGAGCCCGACGATTCAATATCGCGGGGAATGCGCGCTTTTTCAAGCTATCTCAAGCGTCGCCTCGAAGAATTGAAAACAACCTTGAAACAAATTCAGCAAAGATCCTCAAACCAAACCTAAAATGCACCAACTAACTTTATAGCCAAGCCTATAAAAGCGGCCACAAAAATGACTTGCATTACGCTGCATTTAAATTTGAACAAAGCTATTCCAGCCGCTGCGGCAATGACCATGGCGCCTATGTCCAAATGAGCACTGAAGCCTAGCGGCCAAAAAACGTGATAACCAAAAAAGAGTGCTAGATTAACTATCACACCAACAACCGCCGCGGTGATTGCCGTGAGCGGCGCCGTGAATTTTAAGTTGTTGTGTGTTGTCTCTACTATCGGCCCACCCACAAAAATAAAAATAAACGATGGTAAAAATGTGAACCAAGTGACAAGTGAAGCGGCTAACGCACCGGCAACAAAAAGATTTTCCGGGCCGAGCAATGCTTTTAGATATCCACCCATAAAGCCAACAAAAGCTACTACCATAATTAACGGGCCTGGCGTTGTTTCGCCAAGCGCAAGACCATCGATCATTTGTGCGGAAGATAACCATTGATAGTGGCCAACAGCGCCCTGATAAACATAGGGAAGAACCGCATAAGCGCCACCGAAAGTTAACAGTGCCGCCTTAGTAAAAAACCATGCCATTTGCGTGAAATCGTGTTGCCAACCAAATGTTGTGTACAAAAATCCAAAAGGAATTAGCCATAACAAGATGCCAACAAAAAGCAAGACAACTAATTTTTTCCACCGAAACAACGCATGCGTTGGCGTTGCAGTTTCATCATCGATTAACGCAACTCCATAAGATTTTTTTGCAGCCCAATGAGCAGTATTTAACGTGAAATACAGCGGCACAAACCGCCCACCAAAATACCCGAGTATTGCAGCGGCCAAGACAATAAATGGAAACGGAATATTCAATACAAAAATTGCAAGGAATGCGACAGCTGCAATTCCCCACAGCAGATTATTGGTCAGTGCTCGAGAGCCTATGCGATGAGCAGCATGCAAAACAATCGCTGTTACTGCAGGTTTAATCCCATAAAATAGCCCGGCAACGACAGCGAGATCTCCGTAAGCAACATATAGCCACGAGAGCGCAATGAGAATAACCAACGAAGGCAGAACAAATAGCACACCAGCAATAATTCCGCCCCAAGTACGATGCATTAGCCAGCCAATATAAGTAGCCAGTTGCTGCGCTTCTGGGCCAGGTAATAGCATGCAATAGTTAAGCGCATGCAAAAAGCGCTTTTCAGAAATCCAACGTCTATTCTCTACCAACTCTTGATGCATAATAGATATTTGACCAGCGGGCCCGCCAAAGCTAATAAGGCCTAGCTTCAGCCAGAATCTTGTTGCTTGCCAAAAACTTACCGCATTGGGCGGCCCGTCTTTATTAGTTTCATTCATATGTGATCTTTGCCCAGGCAGGTCATTCATGACTCAAATTATTCTCCGCTGTTTTAAAGAGATTTTTCCATCCAATTTTTTAAATGTAAACTCGCTTCACCGGTGGGGCAACATAGCTGCCTGAACTCATTCGATTCCAGAGTTTATACAACTCATCGGTAAAGATTCCTACTTCTATGACAGAAGCTAATTTTTCATGTGCTTTTTAAAAAATAAGCTTGAAAACTTATGGCAGAGTCTGCGTGGACACGCGCGCAACTCATCCAGAATTTTTTTTAACATTTTCGCAAGCTCTCTTACCATGAAAAATAACAGAAAATCTATGCGGCGCGAACTATATATCGCACTCGTGTTATTTACTAGTTTGCTTGTCCAAACACCTCGTTTTTTCCGATTTCACTCACTGCTTTCACGGCGGGGTGTGTTAAGCGTCGCTCGGTACTGATCACGTAGATTTGTTCAACAACTGAGTCAATATGCCCTACGACTTTCACTTTGTACTGCGCGCAAATGTGTGCCGCAATAGTGGTGGGCGCCACAAACAAACCAGCGCCCGCTTGCCCAAACGATTTCATCAGCGCGCTGTCGTCAAATTCGCCGGTGATGGTCGGGTGGAGATTATTTTTTTCTAACCACTGCTCAAGCTTAGGCCGCACAGCGGCGTCTTCGCCCAGTAATAAAAACGGTGCTTGGTGCAAACATTGCGGGAAATTGCCGCGCAAGTTTTTAACGACGGCATCCGCACCAAACACGGTTAATCCACTTTCGCCGAGCAAGTGATTGAAACCGCGAACGTGCAAATGGGGCGGCATGGGGCGGTCGGCAATGATCATGTCCAACTTGTGTACTGCAAGCTCAGACAGCAAGGGCACCAGTCGCCCTTCGCGGCACACTAAGCGGATTGATTCGCTGAGTTTCAGTGCGGATTCCAGTAATCGGTAGGCTACCAATTTGGGCACCGAATCGGC
>JAYWHF010000432.1:0-22778 GCA_043777855.1 Gammaproteobacteria bacterium
TGGAATTATTTACCTGAGTTTTTGCGAACTGCGAAGCCTATGTTTTCTTTCAATGAAAATAGCAGTCAAGAATCTACAGATCAGTTTTACGCGACTCAAGCGCTGTCTCTCTATGCCATGATGCGAACATCAGCTGAGCTTTTGGCAAAAGATTTTCTCGCCTCAGGCATGGCACCGCTGCGGATACTCGATATAGGTGCTGGGTCTTGCGTTTGGAGCCTCCCCTTCGCGCGAGTATTGCAAGCGGTGGCTATCACCGCCCTAGACACGCCGGTGGTATTAAACGTAGCGCAGAGCTTGGCGAAAAATTTAGGGCTGGTCGAAAAATTTACCTATACTTCTGCACAGCTATTTGAATTGCCATCAGATCTCGGTCAGTTTGATTTAATTTTAGTTGGCAATGTTATGCATATGTTTGATGAACAGAAAAATATTTTCTTGCTGAGATCGTTGAAACGCTTTTTGGCGCCGCAGGGTTCTCTGGTAGTGATTGATGTTTTTAGTGATAACCCAAAAGGTCAGCTCAATGTTACGTTGTACGAATTGGGCTTGGCGTTACGCTTACCTGGAGCACGCGTTTATAAACCTAGTTGCGCCAGTGAACTGCTAAGCTCAGCCGGATTTGTTGTTAGTGATGTTCGTTTTATTGATGCCGAACCCCATACGATGGGTTATATTGTGGCAAGGCGCGCTTAGCGAGCCCATACTCTGAACACTCTAAAAAATAAACTAACTAAACGTAAAAGATGAGGTATATGCCATGGAACAACATTCAGCAGATCGCGAAGCATTAAAAGTTTTACAAGCACTTTTTGAAACGGCGGTAGAAAAAAATGATATGGAAAGTTTTTCGTCGCACATCAGTAAAGATTTTTCAATTGTGAGTTTTACCGATCGTGTATTTCCAAGTTATGCCGCCTACTGTGAGCAATGGAAAAAAACGCGTTTGGAGATGGTGGGCCCGGGCACTTTCAAAACCGCGCTTAACCCTAACCTGACTCAGTTTTACGGCGACACTGCTGTTGCCCATGGTTGTTCGGCTAATCACCTGCAAGATCGTAAGGGTAAGCAATTTGAATTTACGTCAAATTGGACGGTAATTTTCAGAAAAGAAGATGAGCAATGGAAGGTGGTTCGTGCTCACAGCAGCTTGGATCCGTTCAATAACCCTATGGCAAAACATGCGGTAAAGAAAATCCTTTTTGGTGCCGTGATTGCGGCGGGCGGCGTAGGTGTTTTATTGGGATGGCTCTTAGCAAGTTAGCGGGTTAAATGGATTTTTATACATCCTATTGTAGTGGCCTTATAGTAATGAATTTATCTATCTACCAATTGAAGCCGCAATTTCAGCGTTTTCTTGCTCCGCTTTTGCGCACCTTAATGCGGTGGAAAATCTCACCGAATAAGGTGACGCTTTCTACGCTCGGATTATGTGTGTTATTCGGCGGTTTTTTAGCAGTTTTCCCAAACAACATTTATCTGTGGATAAGCTATCCATTGTTTATGCTCTTGCGAATGGCGCTGAACGCAATTGATGGAATGATTGCCAATAAATGCGGTCAGAAAACCGCGTTAGGCGCATTGCTGAATGAAATGTGCGATCCAATTTCTGATATTGCACTTTATCTACCGTTTGCTTTTCTCTCTACTGTCTCTGCAGCGCTTGTTATTTTGGTCGTTATTATGGCTGTGTTGGCAGAGTTCGCCGGAGTCGTTGCAATAGCTATAGGTGTACCGCGCCGCTTTGATGGCCCTATGGGCAAAAGTGACCGAGCTTTTTGCTTTGGCTTGCTGGCAATATTTGTTGCTGCCAAGCTCGAGACTATTTGGTTGAATGGCTTATTAAGTCTCGTGCTCATTTTTTTGTTCTTAACAATATTTAATCGTTTGCGGCAGGCTCTAAAGCTGCATCGAGTACTGCCACCGACACCGTAAAAATTCCAGCAATACCAATACTCGTTTGTATTTTTCGACCGCCAATGCTGGCAATTAAGGCATCCATCTCCGCTTGTGGGCGCGGACGCATTAACCACGGTACGCCCTTATGATTGGTAAGCGTTTTAGCGATCATCAATAATTGTGGGTGCCAGGGTTGCCCGGTATAAATAATGTGACCGCCCGGCCTGATTTGTTTTTCGATGCCCTTTAGGGATTCTAGTATTCGCGCATTCTCGCTGAACAATTCGTACAAACCAGAAATAATAACTATGTCATAGGGCGCCTCCGTTGAGGGATAACTCTCGGCGGCAAACGCGTCACGGCACTGGTACTCTATTGCATTGTTGAGTTGCAGATAAGTTGCCAGCTCCTTTGCTTTCTCAAGATTTTCCGGCACGAAATCGCGCAATGTTAGTTGTATGTTGTGATCTTGAAATCGCTTTACCGTTTCCAACAGATAGCGGCCAGCGCCTGCGGCAATATCCAAAATTCTGAGAGATTTATCAATTGGGTATTGTGTGATTACATCAGACAGTGTTTGTTGTAGCTGTGCTTTACGTTGCCGAATTCCGCGCCAGCCTATAGCGTCAAGATAACCGCGATCGATAAATTTTCCGATAAGATATTTCCCCTGCGCTTGATTGCGGTAAACATAATCAAGAGAGGTGCCGGAATCAAAGCCGTCTGTAAGGCCGATCTTCATCCCGTCACTCAAGGGCCCCAAGGCTTTTAGCATTGTACGTTGCAGCGTAAAAAAAACGTTCGTTAGAGAGTTGCCTAATCGGCCCTGCTGCAGCGCTTCAAATTGTTCTGCACTGGCACTTCGAATACTGCTATCCAAATACGCTTTTGCTGGCGCAAGCGCGTATGCGAAACAATCGTCAATAAACCTGCGCGATGCGTCTATGGCCTGTGCAATTTCCTGTTCATAAAAAACAGCATGAAAGCAATTTTCTAAAACTAAATAGCGTTTTAGTGGCGACGATAGTCGCTCAAAGAATTTGCGTTGAGGTGATTGGCTGACTACATAATCTTTGTCGGCCACCAACATCAGAATTGGTGTGTCAATCGCCGCCGCATCATCCACGATGCGTTTAGCGGTATCTGCTAAATCCAGCAAAACGCAGGCCGAAATACTTTTTGCAATTACGGGGTCTTGATCGTAAGCGTCTGCCTGCTGTTGTGAATGCGTCAGCATAGAAGAGCGAATATAGCTTGTCACAAACAGGTCTGGTTTAAAGCAGGTGGCAAATCGCAACGCCGGTTTAGCAAAGGGTACATAGAGTTTTATTTCAAATGCGGCGGCAGCCATGATTAAGCCACGAACCCGAGGCGCATAGTCATGCAGCCATGTAGCGGCGATAACGGCTCCCACGCTGTTGGCGACAATCAGCATGTTTTCTGAAGTGACTTGATGTGTAACCTGAATGTGTTCAACGAACGCATTAAAGTCTTGCACGAGTATTTCAAAGCTGGGTGCATCTCCACGCTCTCCGGGCGAGTGACCATGGCCTCGCGCGTCCCACGCAAACGCCCAATCACTATGATAATTAAATGCTTCAACGAGTGGTTGTATTCTTCCAGAATGTTCATGGCCCCGGTGTAAAAAAATGATCGCTCTCGCTGGGCCGTCAGCGCGCTCTTTGGTGGGTTTCCATGCACGGTAAAACAAACGGGTTCCATCCGTACTTATAAATCCTGATTCTATTTTCTGCCAAATTTCTTGCGCTGCTATCGTCATTATAGAGATCCAATGTGTAAAAAATAAATCATGCCGTAGAGTAAAGGCGCCGTAAGTACAAGGCTGTCGACGCGGTCTAGAATACCACCCTGTCCGGGAATTAATTGAGAAAAATCTTTAATCTTTAATAGCCGCTTGATGGCGGAAAACAGTAAGTCCCCGCAAAGGCCGCCTAACGAAAGTACTAGTGCAATGAGTGCGAGTTGGAAGGTGTTTGTTAACCGTAGATAGTGGCCCAATATTGCAGAGACGAGCAGGCTGATAATTACGCCACCAGCAATACCTTCCCAGGATTTGTGTGGGCTAATGCGTGGAGCAATTTTGTGGATACCCGCGAGCTTTCCTGTAGCGAATTGTGCAATATCACTGATTGCGGTGATGGTAAGCAAATAGAACAGCCAAGCTTGCGTTGCCTCCGGTGGAAAAGGCAATTGCTCAATACTGATGAGAAAGCCAATACCAAGACCGCTCAAAAAAAATGCGACGTAGAGCAACTTATCTGTGAATCGTTTGAATAAGAATAATAAGCAAACGGCAGTAAGAATTGCGCTTGTTTGAGCCCAATCCTTTTGCGCTAATGCGTAGTGAGAGCCGAGTATTAAACTGGCGCCGCCGCCGCATACCAACAGAAAAAAAATGCGGCGCCCGGTATAGTGAGCGGCCAGCTCACGTATTGATAAGCCGACAATAAGCAGTGAAAGTATGAGTGATGTGTAGTGAGTGAAATACAGGCTAATTGAAACAACAGGAAAAATACGCCACCATGAAAGTGTTTGTTGGCGCAGTTGGCCGGCTGGTGCGCCCCTGGTTTTAATGGCGACGATGGACGATACCATCCCGAGTACCAAGTACAAAATAAGCATCGGAATCCATATTGAAGGGCCGTCGTTGGAATTTACTGCTAACACTGCTACTGAATCCTTTTGCATAAGCCCGACCACACCAAGCGTCATTTTCTCAGAATAAGAGTTTTGTTTCAAAGTATATTGTAAAATGCAGTGTGCAACGAACTGTGAACATTGATAAGTTAGGTTTGATTGCTGTCAAGCTTGATTACAGTCAGGCTTGATTACCGCCGTTCGTTTGCCGATGTTGATTAATAGCGAAAATATTGCACTGACGCAGCTTATCATTTGCAAGTGTGATAGATTCTTTTTTCGCGCAGGTATCGCGGGTTCGATAATCTCGTGCTGGCCCAGTATCATGTCAATCTCAAGCGTATAACACCTAGATAAGATAAAGGTCTGATGATGCTCTCACACCAAAAGCTGCTTGAGCTAAGCGAACAAATGCCGTTGCTTAGTTTTATTCCAGAGCAAGATTGTGCTTGGATACAGAGCGATTTAACGCAAGCCTATTTAGATTTCTACCGTATTAACTTTGCGCGCGAATTTGATGGCCTGTTACACGGGTTTGGATGTGTCGAGGCTGCTGGGTTTCGCATTGCAACCCACTACTGGTTGCCGCTTGATCCGCGGGGAACTTTGGTGATTAATCATGGGCTTTATGATCACGTTGGCATTTATAATCACGCCATACGCTTCGCGCTATCGCTTAATTTTGCAGTATTAGCATTTGATTTACCGGGACATGGTTTAAGTAGTGGCGAGCCTGCGGATATTAGTTCTTTTGATCAGTATGCGGATGTTCTTGCCCTGGTATTGATGCAAGGCCGTGAGTTGATGCCACGGCCTTTGCATGGGCTGAGTCAAAGTACGGGCGCAGCAATGATGTTAAATTATCTGTGGCGATATCCAAGTCAAAACCCGGCGCATCAAAGCTTCAGTAAAATTGTGCTTTGCGCTCCATTAATTGTGGGGCGTGGGTGGGGGTTGGGACAGTTCCTTTACTTGCTACTCAAGCCGTTTGTTAAAAAATTGAAGCGCGGGGTTTCGAACAATTCCCACAGTACCAAGTTTATCGATTTTATTACTTACCAAGATCCACTGCAGGCAAAGTACCTCACACTTAAGTGGATTGGTGCGATGAAATCCTGGAATCAACAATTCTCAAATTTTAGCTCCATTGATAGAGAGGTTTTCATCGTGCAGGGTACGGGTGATATGACAGTTGCGTGGCGCTACAATTTACCGCTCATAAAAAGCAAATTACCCAATGCAAAAATCCATATGATTACGGATGCAAGGCACCAGTTAGTCAGCGAGAGTGACGAGTATCGTTCGCAGGCGTTCGATGCGATAGAAAAGTATTTAAAGGTATAAAAGTACCTGAGTACTCTGCACTAAATTATCGTTTGCTTGTCTGACGCAGACACTATAAATTCAGCGGCCCATGCTCAGTTAAGCCCCCAGCTCCCGCTAAAACCACGAAGGAAAACTTAATGAACACTAAGTCTTTTGCGCTTATTGCGCTGGTCTTGTCCAGCCTACTAACCTCGTCGTGCCAGCATCAATTGGCGGCAATTAATAATGCCGTCATCCAAAAGAGCCCCAATGACGACCGTACCTACGCCGCGCTGCTTCTAGCGAACCAATTGCAGGTTGTCTTGGTGTCTGACCCCAGCTTACAAAACGCGGCGGCCTCGCTGGCCGTTGGCGTGGGCAGCGCGTCTGACCCGGACTCACAGCCAGGATTGGCTCATTATCTAGAACATATGCTGTTTTTAGGAACGAAGAAATACCCAGTCCCTGATAGTTTTATGGAGTTTGTGCAAGCCAGTGCCGGCATGACAAATGCGTTTACCGCGTACGACAAAACCAATTATCATTTTCAGCTGAATGCCAGTAAGTTTGACGAGGCGCTAGATAGGTTTAGCGACTATTTCATTTCGCCCACGCTTGATCCTGAGTTCGCCAACAAAGAACGCAATGCGGTTAACAGTGAATGGTCAATGAATCGCGCACAAGACAATTGGATTTTACATATTCTAGATGGCGTGACGGCGAATCCAAAAAGTCCGCATGCGCGCTTCAGTATTGGCAATTTAGAATCTCTGGCGGATAAAAAGAATTCCATTTTGCAGGACGAAGTGAAAGCGTTTTATAATCGCTACTATTCAGCCAACAACATGCGCTTGACCTTGGTGAGCAATCAGTCGATCGCCGAACTAAAAGCGCTTGCAGAAAAATATTTCTCGCCCATTAAAAACAAAAATATTATTCCCCCCAAAGTGACTGTGCCTGGGCTAACTCAAGCCGAAATGGGAAAAGTTATCTACTACAAGTCGCAAAAAGATATTAAAAAAATGTATGTGGACTTTCCGTTGCAAAACAACAAAGATCAGTGGCGTGCTAAGCCCAATGAATTCGTGAATAATCTAATTACGTCGGAAGAAGAAGGTACTTTGTGTGAACAACTGCGTGCGCAGGGTTTGGCAAATAGCGTAACCGCTTTTGTTAACCCCGATGAATATGGCGCCGACGGATACTTACGTATTGATGCCGACTTGACTGATCTTGGTCTCAAAAATCCAGATCGAGTTATTGCAGCGGTATTTGGCTACGTGGAGCTTCTCAAAAAACAGGGCGCCAATGAAATCTATTTTCGCGAATTAAAGGCGATGCGAGCTAAAGACTTCGAGAGCGCTGCAAAGCCTGATCCGTTTAAGCAAGCGATAGGCCTAACGATGGATCAATTTGATTATCCTATCGAGAACCTTTTGAATGCGGATTATCTTTATGAGCACTTTGATGCGCAAGCCGTTAATAGTGTTCTTGGTCAACTTCAGCCACTTAACGCGCGCATCTGGATTATTAGCCAGGATCAAGTAGCCGATAAGCCGATCCCATTTTTCGAAGGGAAATATTCTATTCGTGATTTAAGCAGTGAGGAGCACATGCGTTGGTCTGCTATGGCTGCCAAGTTAACCTTTAATCTACCGCCGCAGAACACACTCTTTACCGACAAGCCTGCTGATATTGTTGAAAATAAATACCTCAGGCCACAACAAGTAGTTAGCAAAAAAGGCGTCGAGGCTTTCTTGGCGCAGCCAGAATTTTATCGTGAAGACAAAGGCCTGCTGGCGGTGGAATTGAATGTAAATTTTGCCAAAAAATCCGCTAAAAATCTTGTCTTATCAAACTTACTGAGTGATATCTATAAAAATAAAAGTTTAACACTTATCGATCGTGCTGAGCGTGCTTCTCTTGGGATTGAAATTGCGCCGAGCGCAACCAATTCGCAAGCTTTCACGGTAACGGGTTATACAACTAAGCATGAAGAATTGCTCAGCCAATTGCTCACCGGTTTTGTTTCGCTCAAGATTACTGAGAAAAGTTTTACTGAGGCGTTGGATAGGTTCAAGCAAGACAAACAAAACAGTAAAAAATCGCCACCGTTTCGTCAGGCGTTTGCGCACACTAAACGCCTTTTGAGCGACGCGCCTTGGACTGATGCTGAGTTGTTAGCCGTTGCCGAAAAGCTGCACGCATTAGATGTGATTCGCTATCACCGGGCCGTACTGGCAGACCCGCTTATTCGCTTATTTGCATTTGGTAATTATACGGAGGCCGGCGTACGGCATATGGCAGAGGTCGCGTCTGGGCAATTACCTGGTAAGCGCCTACCCGAGCAACGTGTTGTCGCAAAATTTATAACCCCTAAGGTCGGCAAGAAGGTAATGTTTAACGATGTTGTGGAACAATCGGATAGTGCTTTGGTAGATGCTTACTTAGGTGATAAAAAGTCAGATTTGGGCAAGGCAGCATTAGTGGTATTAAATTCAATTTATCAAAATATGTTTTTTAGTCAGCTGCGAACCAATGAGCAATTAGGTTATGTCGTTGGCAGCTCAGCAATTCCAGTTGATGACTACCCGGGTTTTGTCATGTTTGTTCAGAGTACCAACACCGATTTAGTCGGCATCAAGGCGCGTATGGATAAATTCCGAGTCGAATTTATGGCGCAGCTCAACTCTATCGACCCTTCACAAATTGAACAATTCAAAAGAGCTGAAGTTGCAAGTGTGCTACAAAAGCCTACAGATTTTTATGCAGAGTCCAAGCGCTATCCCCCAGACTTCTGGGCTGCACATTATAATTTTGATGCGCGTTGGCGTTACTTGGCGGCACTAGAAAAAGTTGATAAAGAATATTTGATTGAGCTCTATCAAAGAATGCTACTCGATAAAAAAAGTATGAACCTATCCATTCAGCTTAAAGGCTCCGTTCATGCAGATAAGCCTTACGCACAATATTAATGTTGAGAGTGCAGACACTGTGCTATGACGAATGACGATGAAAAATTATTTTGGGATTTGGCCGATGCTTTTATTCAGCAGGCTAACCATGCCTGCGAAAAGGTCGACCCAGGTATTGTCAGCGCCGCGTTGCTGAATGCGGCGGCGAGATTTAACGCGTTTGTGGTGGCAACCTCATCCCTTGATCGAAAAGAATATATCGATGAAATAGAAAGCTCAGAAAAATATTTAACCAACCGTTACCGTGAAATTTTACGCGAAAATCTCGAGGACTATCGCGAGCACTATAAAGTCTACGTTCGACCTGATGAACCCAACGCAGAATAGTAGACACGTGGCGATTGTCGGTGGGGGCCCTGCGGGGCTCATGGCGGCCGAGGTAATTGCACAAGCTGGTTTTTCCGTCAGTGTCTATGACGCCATGCCATCGGTTGGTCGTAAATTTCTGTTAGCCGGTGTGGGTGGAATGAATATTTCCCACTCGGAAGTACACGATAAACTATTGCGCCGCTATGCCCAAGCATCAATCAATTTAAGACCCTATCTTGATGATTTTCCAGCAAGTGCGCTGTGTGATTGGGTTCATGGTTTAGGGATAAAAACATTTGTGGGTTCGTCCGGCCGAATATTCCCTTGTGATATGAAAGCGGCGCCGCTGTTGCGCGCCTGGTTGCACCGTTTGCGAGTGTTGAACGTAAAGTTTTTGCCTCGACACCGATGGTTGGGCTGGACAGTTTCAATGCCTGATCAAGAAGCTATCGCCTTAGCTTTTCAAGTGAATTCCGGCGATGAAATATCCCAAAAAAATGCTCAGGTGGACGCCCTAGTCCTCGCGCTTGGCGGAGCAAGTTGGCCGCGACTAGGGTCGGACGGAGCATGGGTAACACTGTTGCGCGATAAGAAAATTAGCGTTTCTACTTTATTGCCGAGCAATTGCGGTTTTGAAGCAAGCTGGAGTGAGTTGTTGCAGCAGCAATTTTCCGGACAAGCTTTACTAACCATAGGTTTAAGTACGACTAGCCTTGAGAACAAGTTCGTCTCTGTTCGTGGTGAAGCGGTGGTCACTAAAACAGGCATCGAAGGAACCAGCGTGTACGCGCTCTCGGCGGTTTTGCGTGAGTTAATTCTTACCCGCGGTGAAGCAAGTCTAACGATTGATCTTCTACCCGACCTCGATCTCGCCAAGGTTATATTCCAGTTAACAAAACCGCGCGGTAAAAACTCCATCAGTAATTTTTTACGTAAACAATTAAACTTGTCACCGATAAAAATCGCCCTGCTGCGTGAGCTAACACCCTCCTCCATTTGGCAGGATACTGCAGCCCTCGCTAGCGCGATTAAGTCACTGCCTCTTACGCTAACCGGTTTTCGTCCCATCGATGAAGCGATCAGCACCGCCGGTGGGGTTCAATTTAGCGAATGTAATTCACACTTGATGCTTAAAAAGATTCCAGGTGTTTTCTGCGCAGGTGAAATGCTGGATTGGGAAGCGCCAACGGGTGGCTATTTGTTAACGGCGTGCTTTGCAACGGGCCGAGCGGCAGGCGTTGGAGTGATTGATTATTTAAATCAACTTGATGCTCGCGCCCTCTAAATAATAGAAACCCAACATCATGAAAAAATTACTTATTATCGGTTATGTTTGGCCTGAGCCCAATTCATCGGCAGCGGGTATTCGCATGCTCGAGTTAGTCGAGTTGTTTCTCGCAAATGCTTACCACGTTACTTTTGCATCTGCCGCTGCACCCTCGGAGCACCGTGCAGATCTATTGAGTTTAGGTGTTGCCGAAAAAGCGATCAGGTTGAATTGTTCAAGTTTTGATGCCTTTATAAAAGATCTTATGCCCGATGCCGTTTTGTTTGATCGTTTTTTTTCTGAAGAACAATTTGGTTGGCGGGTTGAGCGTGTTTGCCCTATGGCGCTGCGGCTGCTTGATACAGAGGATTTGCATAGCCTGCGCAATGCACGCTTTCAGCGGTTGAAGCGTGCGCAGAAAAAAATAGCTAATGAATCTGAACGACACATTGTTGACCCGGTAACCGCCACGAATGAAGAGCTCTATCAAGACATGGCCGACGACGATATGGCACTGCGCGAAATTGCCGCCATATATCGCAGTGATCTTACACTCATCATCTCTCAGGCAGAAATTAGTTTGCTGACCGAAAACTTTTCAGTGCCCCCGCATCTATTACATTATTGCCCATTTCTCAATATTACATTACCACCTCAATCTCAATGGCCGTTGTTTTCCGAGCGTGCGTATTTTGTCGCCATCGGAAACTTCCGCCATGAGCCTAATTGGGATGCAGTTGTTTATTTAAAGCAGGCTATTTGGCCACTCATCCGGGCGCGGCTTCCTCACGCTGAATTACACATTTACGGAGCTTACCCGCCACCTAAGGCGACACAGCTGGATAATCCAACGCATGGTTTCTTAGTGAAAGGCTGGGCCGATGATGCGCTAAGTGTTATGCAGAAAGCTCGGGTATGTTTGGCGCCATTACGTTTTGGTGCGGGGATAAAAGGTAAGTTGATTGATGCTATGCGCGCCGGAACTCCAAGTGTAACTACAAGCATAGGTGCGGAGGCTATGACTGGATGCTTGCCCTGGGGTGGAGCTGTCGAAAATACGGCGCTAACTTTTGCCGCGGCGGCGGTTAGTCTTTATAACGATGAAATTCTTTGGCAAAGATCGCAGAGTCAGGGCTTAAGAATTTTAAAAGAATATTTTTTTCAAACCGATTATGCGCAGGAGCTAATGACACGGATAAAGTTTTTGGATGCTAATCTAGTTGTTGAACGCCAAAATAATTTTGTTGGTGCTATGTTGCGTCATCATTCACACAAAAGTACACAGTATATGTCCCAGTGGATTGAAGCAAAAAACCAATAGTCTCGTTTCCGTAAATATCCTTTAGAGGTTATTCGATAGTAGGCGGATTCAACCGCTTATCTATGCCGCGAGACCTCCACGACGCAAGCAGTAATGGTAAACAGGGCGAACGGCAACAAGCTAACGCCGAGTTTAAATTCTTGGTTAGGCGCAATTTCTTCATGCATCTGTGTTATTGGTTCTCTTTCTGTGGGTAATTGCCGCCAGATCCAGTAGAATGCGCGCTTTTTAAACTGATTGGGTAAACCTGTGATCTCTACTGCTAACATCACCATGCAATTTGGCGCTAAGCCTCTGTTCGAAAACGTATCGGTTAAGTTCAATAATGGGAATCGTTATGGCTTGATTGGTGCGAACGGTTGTGGCAAATCCACCTTCATGAAAATTTTAGGCGGTGATTTAGAGCAATCGGCCGGGCAAGTGATGCTCGAGCCCAATGTCCGTTTGGGGAAGCTGAAACAGGATCAATTTGCTTACGAAAATTTTACCGTGTTGGATACTGTCATCATGGGGCACACCGAGCTTTGGTCGGTGAAAGAAGAGCGTGATCGGATTTATAGCTTACCGGACATGAGCGAAGAGGACGGCATGGCTGTTGCTGAACTCGAAGTTCACTTTGCGGAAATGGATGGCTACACGGCCGAATCACGTGCGGGCGAGCTGTTACTAGGTTTGGATATTCCGATAGAGCAACACAACGGATTAATGAGTGCAATCGCACCAGGCTTCAAATTGCGGGTGCTTTTAGCTCAGGCACTCTTCTCTGACCCGGAAGTATTGTTGCTCGATGAACCCACCAACAATCTGGATATCAACACCATTCGTTGGCTCGAAGGCGTGCTGACGGCGCGCAGCAGCACCATTATTATTATTTCCCATGATCGCCATTTTTTAAACAGTGTGTGTACTCATATGGCGGATTTAGATTATGGTGAGTTGCGCGTCTACCCCGGCAATTACGATGATTACATGACCGCGTCCACCCAAGTTCGCGAAAAACTATTGTCAGAGAATGCTAAAAAGAAAGCGCAAATTTCGGAATTACAATCCTTCGTTAGTCGCTTCTCGGCAAACGCATCCAAAGCTAAGCAAGCAACATCGCGCGCGAAGCAAATTGACAAAATTCAATTGGATGACGTTAAGCCCTCCAGTCGTGTCAGTCCTTATATTCGGTTTAATCAAAACAAGAAATTGCATCGTCAGGCGGTTACGCTCGAACGTGTAAGCAAAGCCTATGACCGGCCGTTGTTTAGCAATTTTAGTCTGCAAGTTGATGCAGGAGAACGCATTGCCATTATTGGCCCAAATGGCGCGGGTAAAACGACATTGTTGCGCTGTTTATACGGTGACATTGCGGCCGATGCAGGCACTATCAAATGGGCGGAGCAAGCAGAGATTGGCTATTTTGGTCAGGATCATGCTGACGATTTTGCCGATGACAGTAATTTGTTCGATTGGATGAAACAGTGGACGAAAGGTGATGAGCAACTTGTTCGTGGTGCATTAGGTCGCATGTTGTTTTCGAACGATGAAGTAAAAAAATCCGTAAAAGTTATTTCGGGCGGCGAACAAGGCCGTATGTTGTTCGGCAAGCTCAGCTTGATTAATCCGAATGTGTTGTTGATGGACGAGCCCACCAATCACTTGGATATGGAATCCATCGAAGCGCTTAATCTCGCGCTGGAAAACTATCCCGGAACTTTAATTTTTGTGAGTCATGATCGTGAATTTGTGTCGTCGCTGGCAACGCGTATTATTGATTTGCGGCCAACCGGATTGGTTGATTTTAGTGGTAGCTACGAAGATTATTTGCACTCTCAGGGGATTGAAGGATAAATTGATCTATCGCAACGCCCTGCGCTATTCCTGCTCTCGTTCGCGCCATCATGGTTGAAAATAGTTCATCTGCCCCAAGGTCTTGTTAACTGGTTAGATTGTTAGATTGTTAGATTGTTAGATTGTTAGATTTTAATTCATGAGGTGCATATGCGTATCGACCGTTTAACAAATCAATTACAGCTTGCGTTGTCTGACGCGCAATCACTGGCGGTGGGGCAAGATCATAGTGAGCTCGCCTCCATCCATCTGCTTATGGCTTTACTTGATCAAAAAGGTGCTGCGGGTGTTCGCTTGTTGCTGACGCGAGCCGGTTTTGATGTGGCCGGGTTACGCGCCGCTCTGGAGAAACAGCTCGACAATTTGCCAAGTATCAAAAACCCAACGGGTGAAGTAGGGATGGCGCAAGAAATGGCGCGGCTATTGAATTTGGCGGATAGGCGCGCGCAAAAGATTGGCGATAAATTTGTATCGAGCGATGTAGTGTTACTAACAGCGATGAGCGACACCGAAAGCCTTATCGGCGATTTGTTAAAAAAATTCGGCAATGTACAGCGCCTGGAGCAGGCCATCGAAAAAGTGCGTGACGGCGAAACGGTCGACGATGCAGATACAGAAGGTAATCGTCAGGCGCTAGAAAAATACACCGTGGATTTAACGGCGCGCGCAGAATCTGGCAAGCTCGACCCAGTCATTGGCCGCGATGATGAAATTCGCAGAACCATTCAAGTATTGCAACGCCGCACTAAAAATAACCCAGTACTTATCGGTGAACCTGGCGTTGGAAAAACGGCTATAGTCGAGGGTTTGGCGCAACGTATTATTAACGGCGAAGTCCCGGAAGGCCTAAAAAATAAGCGGTTGTTATCGCTAGATTTAGGCGCGTTGCTAGCGGGCGCAAAATTCCGCGGCGATTTCGAAGAGCGGCTAAAAGCCGTTATCAATGAGCTTGCCAAACAAGAAGGCCGTATCATTTTATTTATTGACGAAATTCATACTATGGTAGGTGCGGGAAAAGCTGAAGGTGCCTTGGATGCGGGGAACATGCTCAAGCCTGCGTTAGCACGTGGCGATTTGCATTGTGTGGGTGCGACTACGCTGGACGAGTACCGTAAATATATTGAAAAAGATGCCGCGTTGGAGCGGCGTTTTCAAAAAGTTCAAGTGGACGAGCCGAATGAGTCAGATACCATTGCTATTTTGCGCGGCTTAAAAGAGCGCTACGAAGTACATCATGGCGTTGATATTACCGACTCAGCCATTATTGCCGCGGCGAAATTATCACAGCGTTATATTACTGATCGGCAGTTGCCGGACAAAGCCATTGATTTAATCGATGAAGCGGCTAGCCGGATTCGTATGGAGATAGATTCCAAGCCAGAAGAAATGGATCGCCTAGAGCGGCGTTTAATTCAATTAAAAATTGAGCGCGAGGCCGTAAAAAAAGATGAAGATGAAGCGAGTAAAAAACGCCTCGCAAAAATTAATCTAGATATCGAAAAATTTGAGCGTGAATACGGTGATCTTGAGGAAATTTGGCGCGCGGAAAAAGCCGCATTGCAAGGTTCTCAGGAAATAAAAAGTCAGCTAGAACAGGCGCGCTTAGAATTGGAAGAAAAACGCCGTAAGGGCGATCTGGCACGCATGTCTGAATTGCAGTACGGCATAATTCCACAGCTAGAAAAGCAGCTGGATATGGCGGGCCAAGCAGAAATGATGGATATGAAATTGTTGCGCAATAAAGTCACTGAAGAAGAAATTGCGGAAGTGGTTTCTAAATGGACCGGTATACCTGTTTCAAAAATGTTAGAAGGCGAGCGCGATAAATTGTTGCGCATGGAAGATGCTTTGCACAAACGTGTTATAGGCCAGCACGAGGCTGTGGTAGCCGTCGCCAATGCCGTGCGGCGTTCGCGTGCCGGGTTGTCTGACCCCAATCGTCCTAACGGCTCGTTTTTATTTTTAGGGCCTACGGGTGTCGGTAAAACAGAGCTGTGTAAATCGCTGGCCGAATTTTTGTTTGATTCTGTCGACGCGATGGTACGCACTGATATGTCTGAGTTTATGGAAAAACATTCGGTCGCCCGCTTAATTGGTGCTCCTCCGGGCTATGTCGGGTATGAAGAGGGCGGTTATCTCACAGAGGCCGTGCGTCGTAAACCTTATGCCGTGTTATTGCTCGACGAAATTGAAAAAGCGCATCCCGACGTATTTAATATTTTATTGCAAGTGTTAGACGATGGTCGCTTAACTGACGGCCACGGGCGCACGGTAGATTTCCGCAATACAGTGATCGTGATGACATCTAATCTAGGTTCGGATCGCATTCAAGAATTGGCTGGAGATAAGTCGTTCGATACGGTTAGTTTTGATAGTTTTGTTTCGGGTGATCTTAACAATTCGCTGAATAACGAAAACCGTTACAACGCCATGAAAGATGCCGTGATGGAAGTGGTCGGCGGTCACTTTCGTCCAGAGTTTCTGAATCGTATCGATGAGGTCGTTGTATTTCATCCTCTCGCTCGAGAGCAGATTCGTGGTATTGCGGATATTCAATTAGATCTATTGCGTAAACGTTTAGCTGAGCGTGATTTAAGTTTGGATTTAAGCGAAGCGGCGATGAATAAATTAGCGATTGCAGGGTTTGATCCCGTGTATGGGGCGCGGCCACTCAAGCGTGCCATTCAACAGCAAATCGAAAATCCGCTCGCGCAGGATATTCTTTCGGGTAAATTTATGCCTGGAACGATTATTCAATGTGAAGTGGTGGGTGATAAATTGGTTTTCGCCGCGAGAAAATTGCAATAACCAGTAGATTGTCACGTTAAAAAAGGCCGTCACCTTAAAAAAGCCGTCACCCTAAAAAGGCCATCTGAGGTGATGGCCTTTACCGCAATACAACAACCCAACGACAACCCAATTGCAACCTAATTACAACTTTCCTCAATCGCTTTGCTCGCCTCGCTCATTTTTTGCTTTTGTTCGTCAGGCGTTAAGTAGCGATATTCGCTATTATCACCTTGTATTTTGATGCGTGCGAAGGTCTTTAGCATGTCCTGATTTTTGCGCGCGCTCGCACAGCGCTCTGGATCTTTAAGCGCCGCCTTTATATCTGCGGTGGACGACTTGGCACCCGTACTCGGTGCCGGCGCCGCCGTGTTATAAGTTACCGGGTCACTGTGGCCTGTTTTTGGTTTAATCACTTCGTTTTTCTCATTCGCGCCAGGATGTTCGCTAAAGTGCGTAATGCCGTCTTTGTCCACCCATTTATACAATTTTTCTGCCATTGCTTGATTGCCAATAAATAAACCGCTGAGACTAAGCATCACGCAGATCGTAAATTTCATAAAATAACTCGCTAGGTATTTGCGCTCGGCTGAGCTCGGTCATTAAAAGCTAACTATAGCGCTAATAATCAGTTAACGAAACAGCTCATCTAGTCTTGTGGCGTGAGTTGCTAAAGGCGTTGCAAATCCGTTTTTATTCGTGAAATCCTAGGACGATTGGCAAACGGCTACGCCCTGCTTTCTGCACCGAGCCTAATCTAGTGCGATTGCTTTTTTATTTTAGGTGGTAATTAGGTCGCATTACTTATTTAATCACCGCTTTTTTACCGCGCGATGAAAAGCGGTGATCAAATAAGTAATGTATGCTGTTGCCTGTTCGCGGTAGCGTGTAAGAGAAATGAAACGCACGGTGGATTGGAAAGATTCTTTAAGATACTCTCGGCAGCGGTGATAAAAAAATCAAGTTGATATAGACGCCACCTCTCTGAGCGCTTAACCTTTCTTTACGGGTGCTGTCGTTGACCCAGCTCTTCACCCGGCTATAGCATTAGCCCGCAATTGGAAAAAAGTTTTTTCTAATTGCGGGCTAGAACGGGCAATAAGCTAGCGGGCAATAGGCTATAAGCCATAAAGAGTAGCGATAGATATAAAGAGTAGCGATAGATATAAAGAGTGGCGATAGGTATAGACAGTTGTATAGGCATAAAGAGTAGCGCTGCGCTATTCGTAAGCATTTCCTGAACATCATAATTAAAACTAATGCATCTCAATTCTAACTAGGGGCTAGCTATGGCTTTTCAAAAAAGCAATCAAGAACTAAAACACACAGGCTTAAAATTTAAGAAATCAATGCTCGCAATGTGCATCATGGCCGTTGGTGCGCCATCATTTGCGCAGACCGAAACAACGAAGGCAAGTGAAGCTGTTGAAGAAATTCTAATCACCGGGCAGCGCGCAAATTTAGAAAGTTCTCAGGAAATTAAACGTCAAGCTACCACCTTTGTTGATGCAATTTCTGCAACAGACATAGGCGCTTTGCCAGATAAGAGCGTTTTAGAATCGTTACAGCGGGTTCCCGGTGTATCTATTGAGCGGTTTGCGGCGGCGACTGACCCTGACCACTTTTCGATTGAGGGCAGTGGCGTCACTTTGCGCGGTTTGCCGCAAACACGCAGCGAGTTCAATGGCCGCGACAGCTTTTCGGCTAACAGCGGGCGCGGTTTGAGCTTTTCTGACGTGCCGCCAGAACTTATGTCAAAGGTGGAAGTGTTCAAGAGCATGTCCGCAAATATGATTGAAGGTGGAATATCGGGCACAATTAATCTAAGTACTCGTAAACCATTTGACTCTGCCGACCAGTTGGCAGCTTTCACGGTAACAGCAGATTATGCAGATCTATCTAAAGAAACTGAGCCAAGCTTTTCTGGCCTATACAGTAACCAATGGTCCACGGGCGCTGGTGATTTCGGGTTTTTAATCAGTTTGGCAAATTCAAAGTTAACCACCCGGACTGATGCGCTGGGCTATGGTGCTGTTGAACTCGCGACATTTCCTAATGGCCCCTACACGCCTATCAACGCGGCATTTGGCACTACTATTCAAGAGCGTGAGCGTAACGGAGGTTCGCTGGTAGGTCAGTGGCGTAATCAGGAAGCTACACTAGTCTCTACGCTTGAGTACGTAAGATCAGATACACAGAAAATATGGGCAGAGCATGTGTTTTCATCGGATGACTCTGTTCGGCAGAGTGTCGCTAATTCGGTGTATAAGAATAATGCTTTTGTCAGTGGGACGTTGGAAGATTCAAATCCGTATCAAACGTCTACTCGAAAAAATGATCAGCGTTCTTTGGTTGAAGATTTGTCCTTCAATGTGAAATTTACGCCTTCGGATGAGCTAACCGTTACGGCGGATCTACAGTACATAAAGGCCAAAACAGATAATTTAGATTTAAGTCTGTTTGGTGGCATAAAAGCCTCATCAAAGGTTAATTTTGGCGGGGACGATCCCACAGTACTGATGATTGCACCCACTGACGCTGCGCAAGATAGCGCCGAGTATTTCGCAGACCCAAAAAACTATTACTGGCGAGGGGCAATGGATCACATTGAAGACAACAAGGGTGATGAGAAGGCTGCGAAACTGGATTTTAAATATGAACTGGATCAAGGATGGGCGCAATCGATCGAGGCTGGAGTGCGTTTTTCTGATCGAGACCAAACCACGCAATATTCTAAATACAATTGGGGCAACTTGTCGGAAAGTTGGAGAGGTGCTCCCTATGGCAAAAAAGATTTCGCTGGTAATGGAGGCACTTATTCAGCGCCTCCCTATGACGTCTTGGAGGTGGATGAGATATTTGGCAGCAAGCGCAATGGCGCCGAGGGGGGTGTGTTTTTAGTTCCAAGCGAGATATTAGTGCGGGATTATCAAACATTCCTCAATGCATCTTTGCCCTTTAACGCAGGAACTACAGAGCAATTTCAAGGTGCTGCAGGCAGAAAAGGGACTGTAAATAATGGTCTTTATTTAAGAAATGAAATCAATGAGATTTCAGAGACCAACCAAGCAATTTATGCGCAATTAAATTTCGGTAATGAGGAAGAAACGATAAACGGCAACCTAGGTTTGCGTGTTGTTCGAGTGGAGACCGAGTCTGTGGGGGGTATTACTAATCCTAATCCCCTGAATAGTTCATTTGAGAAAAACTATCCAGCTTTATATAATTTTACTCAATTTGCGTCGCCTGAGGGGCCGAATTTTACAGCTACTAATTCAACGACCAGTGCTCTGCCTAGCCTGAATATTAAATATTCTGTAAATGAAGAAGTGCAAACGCGATTCGCTGTCTCTAAAGCAATCAGCTATCCAGACTTGGGAAATTTACGTAATTACAGTGCGTATGATGTAATTCCAAGCGGTGTAGTCACAGACATTAATGGTGATGTTGCCCCAGGTGCAAATATAGATATCCGTGGAAGTAAGGGCAATCCGAATTTGAAACCTATGGAGTCTATTAATTACGATGCCTCTGTAGAGTGGTATTTTGCCAAAGGCGGCTCGATCTTTGCGGGTTTATTCTACAAAGATATATCCAGCTTTTTTGCAAGTGAGTCGGTTGCAGAGTCCTACTCAAATAACGGAGTTACGGTGATTTCGACGATGGAGCAGCCAGTTAATAAAGGGGACTCTTCGGTTACAGGTTTTGAAATGGGTTACCAGCAATTTTATGATATGTTGCCTGCTCCCTTTGATGGTCTTGGCTTGCAGTTGAACTTAACCTTGTTGGATCAATCTGGCACAGCGCCCAACTCTAATTTAGACTCATCTACACCACCAAATCCGGACGGAACATCAAATAATCTGCCTTCTAAGTTTACCGATTTGCCGCTTCAAGGCTTGTCTGATACGACCTACAATATTGTTGCACTATATGAAAAAGGCGACATATCTACTCGTATTGCCTATAACTGGCGCTCAGACTATCTATTGACAACGGCAGATGTTATTACCAAATTGCCAATATATAGCGAAGCTTCAGGTCAAGTGGATGCATCCGCTTTTTATACAATTAGCGATAACTTTAAAATTGGCGTGGAAGGTTCAAACTTGTTGAACGAAGTTACCGAAACAAAAATGCAAGTTAATCAAGACAAAACGAAGGTACCACGTAGATTCTTCATTAATGATCGCCGTGTATCACTTGTGTTGAAGGGCACCTTCTAAGTTTTAATGCGATTAAAAAAACACATGGAAATTGTCCATGTGTTTTTTTTTGCTTATAAATATTCTTAATTGAATCGTTAATTTTAAGTCCTCGTCATAATTCAATCAAAACCGTAGGATAAACCCAATAGTTAAAATCCATCTGGCGGTTCTATGTCTAAGCAGTCTATTCGTAAAATAGTCATCGTTGGTGGGGGCACCTCAGGTTGGATGACGGGCGCTGCACTCGTACATTTTTTTGGCAAACAAGGTTGTGAAATTCAGCTGATTGAATCTGATGCCATAGGCACAGTGGGTGTTGGTGAGGCAACGCTGCCTCATTTGCGCTTTTTTAATCAGACTCTTGGCATTGATGAGCAAGAGTTTATGCAGGCCACACAAGCCACATATAAGATGGGCATCGAATTTTCGAATTGGGGCCAGCTTGGCGATGTGTACATTCATCCTTTTGGCGACTATGGTCGAAGTTATAATGATGTTGGGTTCCATCACTATTGGACGAAGCTAAAGCAAATGGGCGATACCAGCCCTATCGATATTTATTCGTTACCGGTTGTTGCCGCCGCACGCAATAAGTTTGCGTTTCCTTCCAGCGATGAGCGGTCCATACTTTCAACCTATTCCTATGCGTTCCATCTTGATGCCACTCTGTATGCAAAGTATTTACGTAACTACAGTGAAATGCGTGGGTTGGTTCGACATGAAGGTAAGGTCATTGAGGTTATTCAATCCTCTGTCGATGGCCGCATTGAAAAAGTGTTACTTGATAATGGGCTTCATGTTGAGGGTGATCTATTTATTGATTGTTCGGGTTTTCGCGGTTTGCTCATTGAGCAGACTTTAAAAACGGGTTATGAGGATTGGAGTGAATACTTGCCTTGCAATCGCGCCGTTGCTATTCCTTGCGAACGTAATGGAAATCTTTTGCCCTACACAAAAGCGCGAGCCCAAACTTCGGGCTGGCAGTGGCGAATCCCACTGCAGCATCGCACAGGTAATGGGTATGTATATTGTAGCGATTACATCAGTGATGATGAGGCTTGCGGAAGTCTACTGAGTAATCTGGATGGAAAGCCAACGGCGGAACCAAATTTTTTGCGCTTTACTACGGGCAAACGTAAAGAGGCATGGAATAAAAACTGTGTTGCAATAGGTCTCGCTGGAGGCTTTCTCGAGCCTTTAGAATCAACAAGTATCTATTTAATTCAAATAGCAATTACAAAGTTGATAGAGTTCTTCCCGGACAAGGATTTCGATGAGGCAACGAGGGCGGAGTACAATCGACAAATGGATATTGAATATACCCGCGTCAAAGATTTTCTCATACTGCATTATCATGCCACTCGACGAACCGATACATCGTTTTGGAACCGCTGCCGTACAATGGAAATTCCTGAAAGTTTGCGTGATAAAATGAAATTGTTTAAGGAGCGCGGTTATGTAGTCCAATATCAGGGAGGGCTATTTCTTGAGCCTAGTTGGGTGGCCGTTTATCTGGGGCAGGGTGTAGTTCCCAGCTGTTATGATTTGCGCGTAAATAGAATTTCTGATTCAGACTTACAAATAATGATGAAAAATATTCGTGACTTGGTCGCTCGTGCGGCTGCAGATTTGCCGTTGCATAGTGATTTTTTACAGTGGCAACGCGAAAAATTATTTAATGCTTGTGAGGCGCCTAGGCCTTCGTTGAGCCTTTATGGATCTCGCTAATGGCAATTAAAAAAGTTGTTATTGTCGGTGGTGGCCTTGAGGGATGGGTTGTAGCCGCAGCGCTTGCTAATAGTTTGCGTAAACAGGCGATTGAAATTCAATTAGTAGAACTAAGTATTGATTCGCATGAGGTTGACTCCTCGATGCCATCAATTCGTGAATTTCATAAGGCCTTGAATATTGATGAGCCTGAGCTCATGGCGAATGTTGGTGCTACTTTTAAGCTTGGCGTAGAGTATGTTGATTGGGGCAATGTCGGGCAGAGGTTCATGCACAGCTCAAGTGCCTGCGGCACTATGCTCAACGGAGTTGAATTTCAGCACTATGCAACTTTGCTTCATGCCTGTGGGGATACCACCTCCTTTGATGAATATTCATTTTCTGCTCAAGTCGCTAAGAGCGCTAAATTTAGTTTCTTAAATAATGAACAACGCCGACAAGGTTTGATTCTGGATTATGGAATGCATCTTGATACTAATCGGTAT